>JAPLCR010000538.1:3260-8760 GCA_026392135.1 Armatimonadota bacterium | reverse complement strand
GTTCAAGGCATTATTATCGGATGATGGCGTAGCCGCCATTCATGAAGCAAGTGCGTATTGGGATTGCAGCAACAACAACCGCAAAAATTGGCAGAACTGTAGTGTGGTTACCCCCCACGGTTGAGAAAGGGATTGATTGATGATTACTTTAGCCCTCATCCTATGTTGTCTGCATAAGGTAAAGCACGAACCGCCAGTGCCCAGTATCAAGACAGAGCGGGGAAGACAACAATGTGAAGAACTCAAGGCGCGAATTCGGAAGGTGAAAGAGTGGCGCACTGCTAACGACTACACCGACACGGATTGGGTGTACCTGCTGAAGCTATCTCAGAGCGTTCAAAAAATGCCCGATAATGTTGTAAGCGAGGTGATGAACAGTTTTAATGACCTCGATTCCCGTCCCTACCTAGTATTAAAAGTGATGTTTTATCGCCCCTTACCTAACGCAGATGGCTATCGCGGACCTGGTAGCGGGGGACTTAAGTTTACAGAAAAGATAAAAGATGAGCATTCCTATGATGTGCCTATTGACTGGAATAAGGGGTATCCGCACCTAGTCGCGTCGCGTACTGGGGGATCAGGCAGAGGGTATGGGTACCTCTATCACTACTATCACCTCAGACGTTGCTACTCACTACGGAAGATTACAATACCGAAAGAGTGGGAGAAGAGGGTAAAACAAGTCAATAGAGATTCATCCTCGCTTCACTCAAGTCCTGCTAAGGCACTCAAAAAACCTTGAAGTTAGCGGTCTTCTTTCCGTTTATGTAGATATTGAGCCTATTCGTACCACCCTTACCGTTTCGTATTCAACAGTGCCAACCCCCCCGTCACCAGTGCAGAGGTTGTCGCCCTATCGGGGGCACTTGCGAGGGCGCGGTCAACCGCTTTCCGCGCATCCGCTCTGCTATAGCCCAACCCCACAAGGGCTTCGATAGCATCCTCATAAGCGGCATTCACCTCCGCTGTCTGTTGTCCCTCAACCATTCGCTCTGTGCGCGTCTCAAAGGCGAATGTCGCCATCTTATCCCCCAGCTCCAAGCACAATTTCTGTGCCATTTTGGGACCCACGCCCGGAATCTTCGTAAGTACGCGGGTATCGTTGGTAGAGAGGGCGCGGGCAAGTTCGCTCACGTCGGAGTTGGAGAGGATAGCTAGCGCGACTTTGGGACCTACACCTGAAATTGCGATAAGCAGTTTGAAGGCGTGTAGCTCCGGTAGATCGCGGAAGCCATAGAGAGTCATATCGAAATCCGGCTGACCGCGTGTCACTAGGTGAGTCTGTACAGTCAACCTATCCCCTGTAGGGGGTAGATGCACCAAAACAGTGGTCGGAACAAAGAGGAGGTAGCCAACGCCGTTTACATCCAAAACGAGCGAGTTTGCTTCAGAGCGGACGAGGTTACCAGTAAGTTGCGCGATCATGCGTTCTCCTTGAGGAGTTTTTCAATGAGGTCAAAGTAGCCAAAAACATAAGGGACGACTGCGGAGGGCGGTTCGCCCCCTTGCACTTCAAGTGCGGGGTGCAGAGACAAAACACCCTTCGCCATCTCTCGCAGAAGCGTAAGTTGGGTTTCAGGCGTGTTTGCGGGCGGCATTTCCAGTACAGAGAGCGGCGGCGCGTTCAAATGGCGTATGATGTTTCCTAGTGTGCCGCGCAACATAGAAATCATGTCGAGTGTGCCCCAGGGGTTGCGCCGCGCAATGTATTTCGCCGTAATAGTAGCCATTGACCAGAAGAAGGTCGCGTTGTTTAGGGCTTCCTGTAAGTGGTATTCCGCAGTGTCGGGTTCGCGATGGTAGACGAGTGGCGGTAGCCCTGAATGCGGTAGGTTGGCGCGGTCAAAAAGCAATCGCACGTTTGATGGGATTTTCGCATACGACTGAGGTTGCCAATACCAGTCAACCTGCTGTAGCCCCTCCTCGTCCGCATATTGAGTGAGGAGATAGCCGCCATAGGGGGGCGCGTTTTGATGCGCCTCTAATCTGATTACTGGCTCCCCGATTTGCGCTACGAAATTTTGTCTGTCCGCCACAACCGACTCACAATCCTCATCCCGAACTACAATCCACACATCTATGTCGCTCAGGTCGTCCTCCTCCTCGCACCCAAGCGAACCGAAAAGCCACGCCGCAACGAAACGCTCGTCTGCAAGCAGAAGAACCGTCAGGCGTTCAATAGTATTTTCGCGTTGGGCGCGTAGGTTAGAGAGGAGGCTTGACATCTGGCTCCTATCGGTTCAGGTTTGCAATAGCGTCCTTTGCCTTCGCAACGGTCTTTGTGTCTTCACTCTCCTGTGCTACCTGCTTGAGCACAGAGACTGCTGACGTGAATTTGCGCTCCTGAATAACGTCAATCACTAGCCGTTGAAAGTCCCCCTTCTCCTCCTTGAGTAGCCTGATGAGGGTAGGAGCGACCGCATCTTCCGTGCTTTTCGCGGTGTTAAGGGCGCGGATAGCACGTAGGCGAATGGTTTTGTTCAAGGCTTTATTTGCGGTAGCCTCCAGTAGGACAGGCGTAACAAGTTGAGAATCACTCTCTTCCAGTAGGTTGAGGGCGCGATTCGCAAGGCGGTTACTAGCGGTTTTAGAGGCAATCTGATGGCGGAATACCTCCAATGAACCTGCTACGTCGTGCTTGAGCAGAGCTTGCATGGATGCCTCAACAATAGTATAGTACTCCGTGTCGCTTTTCGCAAGCGGTTTGAGTAGCGTGACATTCTGCTCGGTGAGAGGCAACTGCGCTAAAGCGCGGACGGCGGAAGCACGCCGCTCCCACTTCTTCGACTGCGCCTCTTGCTCAAAGACGGGGCGCAAGCTCTCTCGCTTCATGCCGCCGAGTGTGTTCAGTATCTGCGTGCCGACGGTCACACTAGCATCCGTTTTCAACACCTCTACCATCTGTGCCGTCTGTGCATCACTGAGGTTCCCTGTTGTCTGGGCAAGAACTTTCCTGAGTGCCTGAGCGCGGTCGTTTACATTGGGCGCATAGCGTAGAAGCACCGGATATTCGCTGTCAGCTCGGTTGATTTTGACAACGCGCAAAAGATCTTGGTCAGGGTCTATCAGTAAAGAGTCGGGGCGGACAGTTGCGGGAATACGGAACTCCTGAGACTGTTGATTCAGTTGTACTGGGAACCGCTCCACACCGCTACCATTACGCACCAGAGCAAGAGTAAGCGGCGTGTCGTAGATAGGCGTTCCGTCTGCCGTGTCCTGAGTCTGTTTAACGGTGACAACTATCATCTTCGCACTCTCGTCGTACTTCCAGCTTGCATCCATCTCAAGGTGACCCGGCTTAAAAATCCACTGGTCAAAGAACGGCTGTACATTGACACCCGTCGCCTCCTCAAACGATTCTATCAAGTTGTGCGTCTCAACGGGCTTATGGCGGTACTTCGTCAGGTAGTGGTTCAAGCCCTTGAGGAAGTTCTCATCTCCCAGCTGTCTGCGTAACGAGTGAAGAATAACTCCGCCCTTGGGGTAGGTATGCGAGTCGAACATACGGTCAGGCGCGGCGTAGTAGTGGGTGGAAACAGGTCGTTTGTAGCGTGTGGCTTCGTTGAGGTAACTGTTGGTGTTGCCGTTTACCTCCAACTGATACTGCTCTTCACCCATCGAGTGTTCGTGGTAGTACGTCTCCATAAAAGTCGCAAAGCTCTCGTTCAACCACACATCTCCCCAGTGTTTACAGGTTACGAGGTCGCCAAACCACTGGTGAGCGAGTTCATGAGAGTTCAAGCCTGACATATTATGAAAACCAGAACGGGCATCAGTAAGCGAACCCGCGCCAAGCGTAGTCGCACTCACGTTCTCCATGCCACCCCCAAAGTCCCACATCGCGTTTTGCGCGTACTTTGGCCAAGGGTACTTCACACCAAGTTTAGTCGAGAAGAACTCTAGCATATCCGGCGTATCATCAAAACTGCCATCAATCAGATCTGCTTTGCCCTTAGGCACAACGTAGTAGAGCGGAATATCGCGCCACTTAGCACGCTTTAACTCTAGTTCACCGCCTGCAAGGGAGAGCAGATAGGGGGCATGAGGCTGTTTCATCGTCCACTGATAGGTCTTCGTCTTCTTTGCGAGGTCAGATACAGTCTTGCCCTCAATCCCGTTTCCAATCACCAGCCAGTTATCGGGCACCGTAACGAAGGTTTCGGTAGTTGAGAACTGATTGGGGTAGTCATAAAGCGGGAGCCAATAGCGGTTACCGGTGGTTTCGCCTTGTGTCCAGAAACCGGGGCGGCGGTCAGGCTGGTCAGGGTTTGTTCTAATCCAGTGTATCCCTGCCGCTCCGTTTGGGCTACCTGCGCTTATCTTCTGATTAGGAAGTTGGTACGTTATCTGGAGTGTAACCTCTTTATCGGGGATGAGAGGGGAAGGGGCGTTTACGGTCAGCTGATCTTTCGCGTGTGTAAATGTGGCGGGCTGCCCGTTTAAGAGGCACGTCTTTATTTTTAGATTATCGCCCGCATCCATTACGATATTACGAGTTCCCCTACGGATGGCGGAGAGGTAGTGAGTTACGATACCATCCGCAGAGTTATCCTCCGCGTGAACATTGAAAATCAGTTTGAGGTGTCGCACACGATAGTCTCGTGTAGGCGCGTGCTGTAGCTTTGCGATAGGGGGTAGAAAGGGATTAGAGCGGGTTTGCGCGAGAGCGGGGGAGTGTCCTATGAAGGACAAAGCGATTCCGGTAAACGCAAGTCCGATACTGAGCTTATGGCTATTCAACATACATCTCCTGACGGTTGGGAAGGTGATGCGTTATTCTACCCGTAAAACCGCTATAAATGTATCTTGGTAAGAGTTCAGTTTAGGCAGTGTGAGGCAAGGAGCTCTCTAGTGCATTTTGCATCATGTTCTGACAGGCAGTGAGCATCTCTTCTCCTCTGAGTTTCCATATCTCAAAGAGGCTATGCCCTGCTACTTATTCGAGAGATCAGGGCGAAGAGTGTAACGCTCTAGAAAGGTGTGCTCGATAGCAAGCACCGCGATTTCGGGCAGTTCGAGTATCTAACGATCCCTCCTGCGGGAGTGCGTCCACAGTCGGGGCACGCTTGGCAGACCTGACCCCTCCTTGCGTGAGTGCCTCGCGGAGACAAAAAGGACTGTTCCTATTGTTTGCACGGCGGATTCTCGGCTTGCTCAGGATTTTGACGTGTGTTGGTTTTCGCCCAATCAGGAGACGTAGGGCAAGGTTTACCTCCCCCTTTGAGGCGGACTATCTCCGCCTTGAGGGCTCCGATTTGGTTGAGGAGAAGGCTTATCACCCTCTGTTGTTGAGGCACGAGGAGAAGCAATTCGGCTGTGCTGAGAGAGGTTAAGCCCGCCACAATAAACCTATACGAGAAAGAAAGCAGCAAAGATTCCCACAACCCTGAACTCTTACCTCAATTAGCTTCGTTTACACTCGAAAACTGTTGTGTTTGTCTTGACGAAAATTTGACTATCCTTTATAATAAACACTACGTACTCCCGCAGACGAGAGATT
>JAPLCR010000538.1:0-3225 GCA_026392135.1 Armatimonadota bacterium | reverse complement strand
TATAGCCCTCTGCCTTACCCTCTTCTATCACTACTTGTCGCCGCAATGCCCGTACTCATACTGTTCTATCTTCTTGTAGTAAAACGGACATTAGCATCGTGGGCGGCAATTTGGGGCGCACTTGCTGCATTCCTTATCGCAATCTTTATATACGGTATGCCTGCCTCGAAAGCAAGCATGGCGTTTGTAAATGGAGCCTTGTTCGGGCTATTTCCTATCTGCTGGACAGTCGTATCCGCTATGTTTCTCTACAATATGACCGTAGAGACAGGGTGCTTTGAGCAGATAAAGAACTCGGTCGCTGGGCTTTCACCAGACCATAGAGTCCAAGCTGTGCTGATTGCCTTTTGCTTCGGAGCCTTTCTGGAAGGCGCGGCAGGAGGCGGAACTCCCGTTGCCATCTGCGCGGCGATGCTAGTAGGATTGGGATTCAGACCCTTTCTTGCGGCAGGTATCTGTCTTATCGCAAACACTTCACCCGTAGCCTATGGTGGTTTCGGAACCCCCATCATCACCCTAGCAAGCGTTACAGGGCTAGACGTTCAGCAGTTAAGCCAGATGGCAGGAAACCAACTCCCTTTCCTCTCCTTCGTCATCCCGTTCTGGATGGTACGCTGTATGTGTAGCTGGGAGGGCTTATCTCCCTAGTTATAACCGCTGTTTTTCTCCGATTCTGGTCACCTAAGACCATCTGGCGAATGAAAAGCAAAGAGGAGGATATGGAAGAAGGAACAGAAGCCCTTGGGCGTATGCCGCTAGGACGCGCACTTAAAGCATGGATGCCCTTCCTCGTACTCTGTATCATTATGGCAGGTGTGGGGATCAACAAGAAGGCGATTGAGGCGGTGACTATCGGCTCTTTTAAGACAGTCTATAACATCGAAATGCCCACAATACACAAAGAGATAGAGAGAAGACCCCCCGTAGTCGAAAAGCCTACCTTAGAACCTGCTATCTTCAAATTCAATTGGGCAACTATGCCAGGGACAAGCATCATTCTCACCATTTTCCTCGTGATACCACTACTCGGTATTCGCCCTGACCAACTCCGCAAAGTGACGAAAATCACCCTGAATCAGATGGCAATTCCAGTTCCTACAATCGTTTTTATGATTGGGCTTGCCTATATCACAAGGCTCGGAGGGTTAGATGCGACGCTCGGAATGGCATTCAAGAACACAGGGGTACTCTATCCCTTCTTCGCTGCAATACTAGGGTGGGTGGGCGTATTCCTTACAGGAACAGATGCAGGCAGTAACGCCCTCTTCGGAAGCCTGCAGAAGATCTCCGCGATACAATTAGGGCTCAGCCCCATCCTCATCTGTGTAGCAAACTCCACCGGTGGCGTGATGGGAAAAATGATAGACGCGCAAAGTATCTGCGTCGCCACCGCCGCCACAAACACAGTAGGGACGGAGGCAGACATCTTCAAATGGGTAGTCTGGCATAGTGTTGCCCTCGCGTCCATTGTAGGGCTTATCGTGCTAGCACAGGCGTATATCCCCATATTTATGACGATGGTTCCCAAGTAGGGCTTCCTGCCTCTCGATTCGCGAATAGCGTTGGCAGGCGGTGCCAGAGCCACTTCCGAGCCTAATACCGGAATCAGATGGCGGCTTGTGACTATAGTGATATAAAAAGCCTCCTTCCCAAAACGGGAAGGAGGCTTCTACTTGTCGTAAAAACCAGACTAACTAATGGCGATTTCGCCCTCTTCGCCAGTACGGATACGAATTACATCCGCAACGGGGATAAGGAATATCTTACCATCACCAATTTCGCCCGTCCGTGCCGCCTCCGCTATCGCTTTCGCGATGCCATGTGCGTCTTCATCCTTCACCACTATCTCAATCTTCACCTTCTGAAGTAGGTTAACAGTGTACTCTGCCCCTCGATAGTGCTGAGTGTAGCCCTTCTGCTTACCAGAGCCACGCACCTCAGTAACAGTCATTCCCTTTACACCAATATCAGCAAGGGCAGACTTCACGTCTTCCAACTTCTGTGGGCGAATCAAGGCTTCTACTTTAATCATCTTACAGGGTTCTCCTTTCTCAAATTAAGGCGTTGAGTGCGCCACCTAAAGTTAATGTTCTGTACCAAATACAGAGTGTCCTTCTTCTCCCGAACCGGGTTCGCCGTAAGCACTCTCTCCATGCTCGCTCAAGTCCAAGCCTACTATCTCATCCTCTTCCGAAACACGAAGCCCCATCGTCACTTTCAAAATGGAGCCAATGATGAACGTCGCCACCACCGAATAAACGATTGCAACACCCACACCTAAAGCCTGCTTACCAAGCTGGTCAAGGCTTGCGTCTGCCCCTGCCGAGTTAATGAGTTTCGAGCAAAAGAGACCTGTGATGAGTGCGCCAAATGTACCACCTACACCATGCACTCCAAAAACATCCAGCGTGTCGTCATAACCAAGCTTAGACTTCATCTTAATTGCCGCAAAACATATCGGCGACACAAGGGCTCCAATTATCAAGGCGGCGATAGGTCCTACAAATCCCGATGCGGGAGTTATTGCCACCAAACCCGCCACTGCACCAGAGGCAAATCCCAATGCAGTAGGCTTCTTGTAAGCAATCCACTCTACAAGTGCCCAAGAGAGAGCCGCCGTTGCAGCCGCGATATGTGTTACTACAAAAGCAGAGGTCGCCAGACCATTCGACCCGCTTGCAGAACCAGCGTTAAAGCCGAACCAACCAAACCAGAGTAGTCCTGTACCAATAAGCGTCATCGGTAGGTTATGTGGCTGTGCGCTAGAGGTGTCTTTCCGCTTACCCAGTAGTATCGCCATCACCAAAGCCGACATACCCGAAGAGATATGCACCACGGTGCCGCCCGCAAAGTCCAGTGACCCCTTCTCTGCAAGGAAACCTTTCGTTCCCTCCAAGCCCCAAACCATGTGTGCAAGAGGGGCATACACCACAAGGCTCCAAATACCAATGAAAACCACATAAGTG
Source organism: Armatimonadota bacterium (assembly GCA_026392135.1). GTDB lineage: Bacteria > Armatimonadota > Chthonomonadetes > Chthonomonadales > Chthonomonadaceae > CAIJLM01. Next base: position 259 of record JAPLCR010000538.1, on the reverse strand, counting down.
CTGAATTTCATCCGCTCCGCGATCGCGCCGCTAATAAGAGCAGGGGTAATAATCGCAAACATCAACTGGTACACCATGTGAAGCTGATGCGGAAAGGTTAACGCATACGTCCCTTGAGTCTCTAAGCCAACACCCTTCAGCCCAACCCAGCTAAAGCCGCCAAGAAAAGGTGTGCCAGACGCAAAGGCAATGCTATACCCTGCAACTACCCACAGTACTGTTACCACCGACATAGCCACAAAGGACTTCATCAGCATAT
>JAPLCR010000600.1 GCA_026392135.1 Armatimonadota bacterium | reverse complement strand
TCACGTCCAATAGGTACCTCATAACTCAGAACAAAGAAGGTTCTCTATGATACTTCGCCGCCTTATACCTCTTTTGCTCATTGCCATGCTTACGGCAGGGTGCGCTCGCAACGCCGCTATGGACAAAATGGTGGCAGAGAAAAAGTTAAAGCCGCAAGAGTACGCTGTCCTCCCAGAAAGCGAAAAGGTACGCTATAAAGACATCATTCTGAGAGTTCCTGCTCAGTGGGGAGGAGCCATACTTCCCTTTGACAAAGGTCCCTACGACTCACCTGTAGACAAAGCAGTGCATGGCGGCGACTTAGGAACCCTAATCGGACTCTACAACCAGTCGCTTTTTGAACTCCAAAACCCCCGCGTAAAAGTAGAGTATATTAACTTCGATATGTGGACGGATAACTTCCGCTCTGCCCTCGCCGTAGCCCTCTCCGCCAAAAAAGCCCCTGCCTACTACATTGCACGCGACCTCCCGCAGACCATCGAACAGGGAATGTACGCCGACATCACTGAACTGATGAAAACGTGGGATCAGTTCTCACAACAGCCCGAAGGCTCCATCCGGCAGGGAACTGTGAACGGGCATATCTACACTATTGCCGCCAACGAGCTTGGCGCAACAGTCATCCGCTATCGCAAAGACTGGTTCCGCGAGGCAGGAATTTTCAACGAACGCGGTGAGCCTGGCCCCCGCTCTGACTGGACGTGGGACGACTACCGTGCCTACGCAAAAAAATTGACAGACGTATCCAAGAATCGACACGGCGGCGCGGCTGACGATGCCGGCAGTATGCACTATATAGAGGCGAACGGCTTAGATCTCTATATCCCCGACTCTACTGGAAATAACGACTGGCAGTTCAACGACAAAGACCCTCGTATCCTAGATTCGCTGAAAGCCGTGCGTGAAATAATAAATAACGACAAGTCCATCACCTACAGCACAACCATGGGTTGGTATGAGCGGCACAACGAGTTCGATTCGGGGCGTGTAGGAATGATTTCTAGCTTTTCGCCCCATATTGCCCGCGAGAGTATCACTAGCCCCACGAAGATGGGGCAAGACAGCGTCTACCGTGACACAGTGGGCATGGCTCCATTCCCACGCGGCAAAAATGGTTACAACCCTCTTCAACCCATCACAAACCCCATCGGATTCGACCCAACCCTCTCCAAAGAGCAACTGAAAGCCGCCTTTGAGTGGTGCAAGTCGTGGTTCTATGGCGATAACTTCCTGAATCGCATGAGAAATGCCGTGCTAGAAGCGAAACTCAAAGGGCAGCAGAGTGAGGTCTACGTTGAGTATCTTATACTACCCTACACACCCAAAGAGAACCTGCTGGATAAGCCGTTAGAGGAGGTCTTTCCAAAAGACTATACCGCTACCTACAAAGCCATCCGTGAAGCCCACTCACCTCCTCTACCGCGTCAGTACGGCTTGCAAGAGCCGCCCCCTGCCGAGTTTAACAAGGCGGTACACGCACTCTATGCGGAGGCGATTACTTCTCAGGGTGACCTGAAAGCCCTTCTTGCAAAACACGCCAATCTTATTAACACAAACCTGTTTCGCTTCGGAGGCAAGGCAGACCGCGAAAAGATGCGCCTCTACATCAAAGAGCGCTCCGAGTTCTACAAAAAGTACCAGCCTGCGTTTTATGAGAACGACTGGAAGCAGAGGCTCACAACCTACTACCGGATACCGAACTAATATGGCGACTCCTACCCCCACTAAATCGAAAGGTCTTCGCTATAAAACACTCATGGCGTGGCTCTTTACTCTGCCCGGGTTTATCGCTCAACTCGTATTTGGGTGGCTTCCCGTCCTCTTCTCCTTTGTGGTCTCATTTCAAAAGTACTACTTTATCAAAGAGCCGGAGTTTGTGGGAGTACAGAACTTCAAAGATGTTGCCATAGACCCACTCGTGATAACGGCATTCCAAAACACCCTCTACTTCGCGGCACTCTCCATTGGTCTCACCTTCGCGCTCCCTATATTTGTCTCCATTCTCCTAATGGAGATGTCGCGGCGCACCATTCGCATTATGATGATTCTCTGGTTTATTCCGGTAGCTTCTACGGCGGGCATCGCTATCTGGAAGTATATGTATCATCCAAATCTGGGGCTTATGAACGGGATAATGCACCGTATCGGCTTACCAGAACTCAAGTGGCTTGACGACCCCAACCTCGCTATGTTCAGCCTGATACTGCCTGGGCTTATCCTCTTCGGTCCTGGTCTTATCTACATCGCCGCGCTTCAAAACGTGCCGGAGGAGCTGTACGAGGCGGCAGAGATGGAGGGCGCAAGCATAGCGCGTAAAATCTGGTTTATCACGCTGCCGCGCCTGCGCCCCATTATCGCCATGATGCTTCTGTTCAGCATTATCGGCTCGATGCAGGTATTTGAGCTGCCCTTTATTATGACGGGCGGAGGCCCCGGCTACGCCACAACCACTGTCGTAATGTACATCTATAGCCTCGCATTCGGCGCGTACAACTTAGGCAAAGCAACCGCCCTCGCGATAGTCCTCTTCGGCGTGATAATGGCGATGGTGTTCGTTCAGCGGCGCTACTTCCCAGAGAACATAGACGAGACGCAGAGTCGTGCTTGAGAGTATCACCGCGCCTATCTCGCCTAGAGAGCGTACCGCCCTTATTGTCTATATGTTTCTTTGTACCGCCTCCATTGGGT
>JAPLCR010000106.1:2334-4194 GCA_026392135.1 Armatimonadota bacterium | reverse complement strand
TAGTACTGCCTGCAAACTCGCTAAAACCTGAAACTTACCCTGCGATGCTCAAAGAGCAGCCCCTGATGATACCTCTCCTCTATCTTTCCGCCTCTACACTCTATGAGCAAGAGAGTTATCCCGGTAATGTGGGAGGATGGAAGCCTGCCATGCTAGAGTGGACACTCCGCGACGAAAACGGTAAAGAGATTCCGCATCCCGATAAAAGCGGGCACTGGATGGACATGGGGAGCAAAGAGTGGGCAGAACACTGGAAGACACAAGCGGGGCAAAAAGTAAGAAACTACGGGGCATTTGGCGCAGTAGCTTCCGAGCTAATGTTAGGAAACTCTTTTCTTCCAGACAAACTACCAAAGTACCCCACAATAGCAGAACGAGGGGAGGCGACGGCTCAATGGCTACAGCGTGTGCATGGCGACTTTAGTATATTCCCCTCCTCTACAGGGTTCGAGCAGATTGTAGGACACAGCGTCACTGCTGTTGCTGATAGCGACCGAGAGCCGGAACTCTCAGGGAAATACTGGGACTACCTTCATCCTTGGTGTGAGGGTGCCTGGAGTGAGGGCTGGCTCTATCCCTACTGGGCAGACTACGCTGCTTCTGCCGAATTAAGGCTGGTACATCTTGCAGCGGGGCGGCGTGCCTCCAAAGACGGTCTTACCTTTATCGCAACTGCTGCTTACCATAACGATGGCGAACTAGAAACGCTCCTCGCCTACTTTCTACTCGATTCACACAAGCAGGGCAACATGGTTTTTCAGCCTATGCCAATACTTCCAAATATGCCTACCGATGCAGGGCTAAGCCTTGCTGTACTCAAGCAACAGGTAAAAGAGAAGCCGAGCCTTCTGCAAGCACCGCTTGGTTGGGCAAACGAGGAGATGGTACACGTCGCGTGTGGAGAGGGGAGTGTGCTTCTGCGTCGCAGATATACGGAGGGAGTTGTCTATGTAAATATTGATGACAAAAAGCCGGCACATCTCAACCTCGGAAGTCCCTTGAAACGCGTCACTGGGGAGATTGTCTCCTCCATTGACCTTGCCCCCAATAGTGGCATTCTACTCTACAACCCACCGAGGGTACTCCCCAAAAAGACGGTGCCAAAGCCGATAAAGCAACCGTAACTATGAGTGCCTATCTCTTCACTCTGTACAAAATATAAGGGGTTAATGAGCGTCAGTGCCTTAGGTAGGAATAACTGTTCCATTTCCATTTGAAAACCACAAGCCCTCACCCCCGTCCCCTCTCCCAATTCTGGGCGAGGGGTGACTAGCGCGGTAGGCGACTCTGTTCGCCGATAGGCTCTCTTGCACTAGAAATTTTGGAACAGTTTAACTAGAGAGAGTCCCCTAGTGCCTCACACGCTTCGCTCATCCCCGCTATTTTGTGCGGCGGCACTTCGATAGGCAGACAGCACCTCCAATACGTCCCCGTCCTGCCGAATAGTCCCCTTATTTAGCCACAGCACCCGGGTTGCTACACGTTCAACAACATGGAGGTCGTGCGAAACGAAGACAATTGTCTTACCCTCTTGTTGAAGTGCTTCAATCTTTCGGAAACACCTGTTCTGAAACGCCTCATCTCCCACCGCAAGTACCTCATCCACAAGAATAATATCAGGGTCGGTGTTAATGGCGATTGCAAAACCTAGACGTAGCTTTGCGCCATCATTCCAACTGTGCATTACGGTATCGATTTTGCTCTCCAGTTCTGCAAAAGCGATTATCTCCTCCTGCTTACCATCCAATTGCGCGCGAGTCAAGCCTAGTAGTGAGCCGTAGAAGTGGATGTTCTCCAATCCGCTCAGTTCGGGGTGAAAGCCTGCGCCTAGTGCCAGCAATGGAGCTAGGCGTGCAGACT
>JAPLCR010000106.1:0-2289 GCA_026392135.1 Armatimonadota bacterium | reverse complement strand
TTCCACTTGTCGCCTTGTAGACACGCGCAAGAATGCTCAAAAGGGTAGATTTCCCTGAGCCATTCCACCCTATAACTGCGAGCGTCTCTCCATGCGGTACTTTAAACGAAATGTTATCCAAGGCGGTCAGAGGCTCTACTTGCCCTCTGCGTCTTACCCCACTCATCAATGCCCCCTTGAGAGAGTATGAGTAGTGTTTAACGCGAAACCGCTTCGTAAGACTATCCACTTCAATTGCATATGGAAATTCGGTCATGTCTACAGGTTTTCCAAAATGAAGTCGGTCATCATCGCGTAGAGGTGGCGAGAGACTCCCTCTAATCCATGGTGTTTGCCCGGGTAGTACATCGTGCGAAACTGTTTCGCGCTTTTTTGAAACTCTTGTGCGAGCCGTGCCGAGTTCTGGAAATGGACATTGTCGTCCGCCGTTCCATGAACTAGGAGGTAACGTCCCTTTAGTTTGTCTGTCATGGTGATAGGCGCAGAGGCTTCGTAGCCTTTGGGGTTGTCTTGAGGGCGTCTCATATAGCGCTCCGTATAGATGCTATCGTAAAACTGCCAGTGAGTTACAGGCGCGACGGAGATAGCCGTTTTGAAGATATCCGCGCCACGCAGTATGCAAAGAGCTGCCATATAGCCTCCATAGCTCCATCCCCATATACCGATACGCCCTGCATCCACAAAAGGCATCTTTCCGAGCCACTTTGCGCCCTCTATCTGGTCGTTCACCTCCCATTGACCGAGGTTTTGATACGTCACCTTCATAAAATCGCGCCCACGTCCTCCGGATCCGCGCCCATCCACACGCGCCATAATGTAGCCCTTACCCGATAGTACATTCTCCCATCCGCCCCCAGCCCGATCCTGCACGACCTGTGAGCCGGGACCCCCGTAGGTGTACATNGGGATACTTTTTGTTTGGGTCGAAGTCGGTGGGCTTGAGAATCGCCGCATTGAGGGTGGTTCCATCACTGGTTTGGAAGGTCGTCAACTCCCACTTACCCGGTTCACGATTGGCGAGTTTCGGAAGCGTATCGCCATGTACCAGCGCGACATGATGACCGCTGGAACGGTGAAGCCGCCAAGTGGGGCGAATCTCCAAACTGCTATGACTGTTCAAAAAGTGCGTACCATCCGGTGAAAAGAGGGCGTTGTGTACTCCATGAGGCTCTGTAAGGCGCGTCATTTCACCGCCGCCATCCAACAGTGCGCCGAACACCTGCCGCTCTAGTGGGTTAGGGTTTGCTGCAACAAAGTAGACTATGCGGTGCGCTGCGTCCACCCCGTTAATAGATTGAACGTCCCACTTACCAGACGAGATTTGACGAATTAGATTTCCGCTGAGGTCGTAGAGATAGATGTGTTTGAAGCCGGTACGCTCAGAAGTCCAGAGAAATTGATCGGTATTCTCTACAAACTTTATGTCACCGGGAGAGTCTACCCAAGCGGCATCCACCTCTTTAAGAATGACTTTCGTCTTAAAAGTCCGTACATCTACCTTCAAGAGTTCAAGGGTGTTCTGAAGGCGCGGGATACGTTGTAGCAAGAGAGCACCCTGAGCAGTCCACTGCATTCGAGCAATGTAGATGTCAGGGTCTGCACCAATGTCTACCCAGCGTGTGGTGGGCATTTTTGCGTCCATGGAATCGGGAACCTCAATAACTCCGATTCTTACAATCGGATTGGGGTCTCCCGCTTTGGGGTAGCGAGTCTGGATGGGCTTGACGTGCAAATCGTCATAATTACCTAAGGGCACGACTGGTACGGCACGCTCGTCTATCTGAAAATAGGCGATACGCTTTCCGTCTGGAGACCACGACCAGCCATCGGTCAAAGAGAGCTCCTCCTCATACACCCAACCAAAACGCCCATTGTAGATGGCAGGTTCAGAGGTATTTGTGAGTTGCAGCTCTTTTTTGCTCTCTTTATCTGCGATATAGAGGTTGTCCCCTTTCACGTAGCCCACCAGTTTTCCATCAGGAGAGTACTTTGTGTTGAGGTGAGGTTTGTCTTCATTAGACACGAGACGTAGCCGGCTGTCGGCAAAATTGTAGAGGTACACTTGCCTATCGCCCTGTCCAAACGAACGGTGCTGTTGCGCCTGAGCGAAAAGGACTTCACTCTCATCGGGTGACCACTGGTAGTTCTTAATGACGAGAGTAGTAGTTTCGAGGTTCCCCGCCTCATTAAAGGCTACTGTCTGCGCCTTGCTGTTAGTACCTGTTGTTGAGGGCAGTGTTAGATTTTCAGGCAGGATAAGCGGGGTTCGCTGAGCTGTGTCAATGTCAT
>JAPLCR010000236.1 GCA_026392135.1 Armatimonadota bacterium | reverse complement strand
TCATCATGTTTCAATCTCCTCGCGTGCCCACCGCTCCTGCGTATTGTGTAGGGCTTGCGTATAGTCCTCTAAAGCCATGGATTGATTAGGCTCAATGACCCCATGCGTAGAGTCATGCTCGTCAGGGCGCAGTTGCAGAAGAGCGTTCATGTTCTCTTTTACGAAGTCGCCTTCGCCCCAACGCCAAATATCGGTGTTGTTACTACCTCTCGCTTTTGGAAAGAGGGGCTGGTATTTTCTGGGTATCATCGTAGGCAACAGACGGTGAAAGAGAGCTTTTATGGATGGCGACACCGACATTCCGCCCGTGTTCGGATGGACACTGCCGCTCTCATCCGGCGCAATGTCTTTCGGAATGCGAACGCCCAGCGCAACGCTACTCTATCCAATGGCGGGTAGACCCGCCTCATCACTCTTCATTACGCGGATACCCTTTGGCATCTCTTCCCCCATCACTATTATACACCCAACTCTTCGTACATCACCGGCGTGAAGACCAAATAGAAATCTACCCGTTTCTGGCAACCGCCAACAGGGTGAAAATCACCGCATCGGTGATAAAATGTACGATACAGCAGAGACCAATTCCGTTGCTCTTGTATCGTATCCAGCCCAGAACTATCCCGAATAGGCTCGCCAAAGCCATCCCGACAACCCCCTGCGGAACTCCATTTGCGTGCAGTGTTCCGAATATCACACCCTGAACTGCCCAACTCGCATTCGCGCCCATTTGTACCGACAGGGCTTGTTGTAGAATGCCTCTAAAGAGAACCTCCTCCAAAATAGAGTTTACGAGCGCGAACACGCCGCCCGCCAAAGTGAGTACGACAATGTTCCCCACAGGAATTTGACTTGAGAGGGCAGAGAGGTTGGGGGAGGTCAGACGATACCATGTGAGAATGAGGGCAGGCGAGAGCAGGAGTGCGGCAACTGTGAGTGCTATCAGCGAGGGATACACGTGCCCAAAGCACAGCCAGTCGGGGCGATACCTAAGGTTAGGCAGTGTCCAGACTAAAAGAGAGGAGAGCAGGAGCGGGAAGAGAAGCGGAAGGGGCCACCTTTGCAAGTACGTGACTGTGGAGGCGAGTAGCAGGAAGCTGAACAAAAGAATCGCGTGCAGGATAGGCTTGGGGTAACTCTTCAATCTGAAATACCACTACTCCCCGTCACTACTGCCTACAATAGCATCTCAATAGCACGTTTTTGGCGCACTTCTATGATAGCCTCTTTGAGCTGTCGGAGTATGTCTTCTACGGGTAGTTCAAGGCTATCAAAATCGACCTGAGAGAGGAGAGTCTGACCGCGTGCCATGACACGGCTGCGGTCTCTACTCATCTGAATATCCAGCGTGGAGAGTCCGGTATCGAATAGCTGGTCAAAGCGTTTCGCCAGCCGCTTAGCACGCTCTTGCGCCGGCATATCGCCCTGCGCTACTACCTTGCAGAGAGGTATTCCCATGGAGCGCACTTCGGCGAACAGGACTCCTTTGGGCGTAGCGGGAAGCATTGTGACGGTGGACTGCAAAGAAGGGTCTACTTCGCTCAAGAGCAGGGGTACTTTTAGTTCGGTTAGCAGCTGTTTTGCCGCGGAAACGCGCTCTTCACCCGCTGGGTGAGTCTGAAAAATACCCAGTTTGAAGGCAACTTTTCGCCGCTCCAGTGCCGCTAAGCGAATCATGAAACTGTAGAGACCTACGGGGTTGTACTTTGTCTTCATCATCAAAAATACGCCCGTGTGGTCTGCATCTTTTTCTGCCTCTACCCCATACGAGTTGGTTTTAGCGATGGCATAGAGTTGTGTCGCTTGCCAGATGTTCGCCGCGTCGTAGGCGGTGTTTCCCCCTCGTCCTGCGAAGGTAGCGACAAGCGCAAGGAGTTGAATAGGAAGCACGAGGTTCTGGATTTTTGCCTGCTCTTTCAAAAGGCGCAAAATATGGTGGTGGGCAGCGTGAGCGATTTCGTGCGCCAACACTCCTGCTAACTCATCGTCGGAGTGTACCATCTCCAGCAGTCCCCGATTTACATAGACAAAGCCGCCGGGCATACAGTAGGCGTTTACGTCTTTGTCGTCCACTATTTTGAAAATATACTGAAACTGTTTCAACTGTGGACTACCCCATATCGCAGGGATTACCTCCGCATTTACCGCCTGTGCGAGGTCGTTACCAATGCGCCGCACACGTTCCAACTGAATGGGGTCGTTAATAAACTTTGTCTGTTTGTCATGCTCTACCGCGTTATCGCGCCCCAGCTTTACTTCGGGGTCGTCTGGTTTCGGTATGGGAATAGGAGTGGTGGCAGGCTTAACAGGTACTTGCGCCGCGATGGGCGTAGCGGGAGGCTCCGCGTAGAGTGGTAACGCGGAGAGAAACATAAGCCCACTTGTCAACGTGCATAAGCAACGTTGAGCTGAGCCGATTCGCTTTTTGGCAAACATTGGCAAAGTGGGCATCTCTATAAACTCCTTGATACCTTATTAGACGTGTTTTTTGCCTACAATGTAACACGATATCTGCCAATAAACCGTGAACATTTAGTTTCTCTCCGAAATCTGTTTTTTCAATGCGTCCAGTACTCTCGTTACTATCCTGCTCCCTGTCCTCACCCCCATCCCCTTTAACTCTAGCGAATCCCTTAGTGCGTTATTACGGGGTAGGGTGTATTGACCCCGTGTAGCGTATGCCAGATAACTCTGTTCAAGATGTAGGAATCGGCGCGGTCAGGTCCGCTCCAATCTAGTGCAAGTGATTTCTTCGTCCACTCCTGCTCCGCTCTGCTCTGCTTCTCCATGGGCGGGTTCATGTCGTCTAGCGGAATCTGGTTTGGCACAGCACTAAACGGTGTGAGGTCAGGGGTATTTGTGAAGCAGTCGGTGATAGGTAGAGTCAGTGCGTCGAAGCGGTTCATCGGTGAAAGACCAAGCATCTTTTCGATAGAGCGTACCATGGAGACCGTTGTGTTCATCTCATGCGAAACGTGCTTTCGTTTTGTATAGGGGCTGAGAGCCATGTACACGGTGCGGTGACCGTCTACGTGGTCGTAGCCCGCCTGAGAGTCGTCCTCTATCACGAAGATGCAGGTGTTCTTCCACTGAGGGCTGTGCGATACCGCCTCAACAACGCGCCCTAGTGCTAGGTCATTGTCTGCTACCATCGACTGCGGTTTGGGGTAGGCGGGGTCGCGCCCTTCGGTATGGTCGCAAGGAAGGGAGAGTATCATTAGATTCGGTACGCGATTTTCGCGGCTAAAGCGTTTGTACTCCGCTATGAAATGGTCAGCGCGTTGCTGGTCACTCTGCAAGAGGGGCCAGTAGACTACGTGAGGGTGAATGTAGGGGCGCAGACTAGCGACGCGGGTATTCACAGAGGTCTGAATGCGATGCTTTCCGCTCTGCCTGTCTTTCCACACCTCAAGCCAGCTCTTTACAGTAGGAGTAAATATCGCCAGCTCATCGTCGCAATACTCGCCGTAGTCACGGAAAGTTTTTCCTTTTTGAAGAGCCTTCTCCCACAGGGTTCCCGTTGGCGACATCGCCATCGCGCAGTCGCCGTCATCGGGGTAGGTGCGGTAGCCTGTGTAGAAGCGTTCGAGGTAGTCGTTTGCTATAGACTGGGTAGACCACGTATGCCCATCCGCGCTGTTGGTTCCGCTTGTGTATCCATTATCAAAGAGGGTGAACTGTTCGGCAAGAGCATGAGTGTTCGGCGTAATTTTGCGCCCTAAGTCGCATATCTTCGCATCGCCGTTACCTTGCGGCATATCGCCCAAAATCTGATCGTAGGTGCGGTTCTCCTTGATGATGTAGAGGACGTGCTGAATTGCACCCTTATAGACATCGAGGTCGGGGTTCAGCGACTGCCGGTCACGCTCCCAACTGTTGTCACGGGCGACTTGTTGTGTAGTGCGTGCGAGGTCGGCTGTCAGATCGAGTACCGAAACCGTCCCCTGAAAGTCGTGCGTGTTTCCTGCTTCGCCTTTGACGGTTCGCTTCGTGGAGCCGTTTCCTTTGGTGTTGACTACGTAAGCGGACTTTCCGTCACTGCTCAAGGCAATACCGACGGGGTAGTATCCCACGCCTCTAAACCCTTTTACGGTTCCGCTAGGAGTATCTACCTCTGCGATGGCGTTGTCTCCGCCATTCGCCACATAGAGGGTACTGCCCTTTAGGGCAAGCGCGTTGGGCATACTGCCAAACAGGTTCATTTTGCCCCACTTGAGGGGAATTGTGCGGACAACCTTGGCTTCTGAAATACTCAAAACAGAGATGTTGTCTTCGCTGGCGTTGGCGATATAGGCGGTATCCCCGCTCACGACTATACCGCATGGGTGTAAGCCGATGGGGATAGACTTCATTACGCCGCTATCGCGCTGTATCAGGCTAACCGTACCGGAAGCTGCCCCTCCATGCGAGTCCGCGACAATCATGGTGTTTCCGGTCTGCTCTTTTTCGTCCTCTTCCTCTGGGTTGCGTCCGCCCCAGTTCGTCACAATGAGCGTCTTTTCGTCTTCGCTCATCTTTACCTCGAACGGAAGCTGCTGGACGGGGTATTCGCGTAGGCGTGTGTTGGTGGTTAGGTCTACCTCCACGACTGCGTTTCTATCCATTGCGGCGATGTAGAGACGCGTGCCGTCTTTTGTAATAGCCATTCCGCCGGGGCGCGGATTGTCTTTGTCGCCATCGGGGCGAATCGCTATTTTACCGTCTGCAATAAGCTTTTCACCCTGTAGCTTGAACGCCTGAACGAAGCCATCCGATACGCTTGCGAAGAGGTGCTCTCCATTGGGTGTCCATGCAAGACCGTGAAAACCTGCGCCGTCGCTTAGCGGAGAGCGTGAATCGGGTAGGATTCCACTTTTTGTTGCAAGGAAGACCTCCTTCTGGTTCAGTATTGCGAAGAAGCGACCTGAGGGGTGGAGCGCAATATCGACGGGGCGACCCTCGAATGCAACTGTTCCTGCTTCGATGTGTTGCCCGCTGGACACGATGAAGGAGCCGTCTGTTTGTCGTCCGACGTGTCGAGTTTGTAGCTGATAGCCTGCCCAACTGAGGGCAGAGAGTAGGAGGAGTGCCGTTGAGAAAACGAGTGTTTTATTATGTTTCATGTTGGACCTAAGTCTTTGTAAAAGGGGAGACTTCCTGTTCTCCGCCAACTTGTGCGAAACCGTATA
>JAPLCR010000431.1 GCA_026392135.1 Armatimonadota bacterium | reverse complement strand
AGGCTTCTTACGCGTGTTGGATTTCGCCCAATCAGGAGACGTGGAGCGAGGTTTGCCTCCCCCTTTGAGGCGGTCTATCTCCGCCTTGAGGTCTTCGATTTGCTTGAGGAGAAAACTTATCATCTCCTGTTGTTGAGGTACCAGGAGAAGCAATTCTTCTTTGCTGAGTGAGGTTAAGTCCGCCATAATAAACCTATACGAGAACCAAAGGCGCAAAGATTCCAATAACCCTGAACTCTTACCATGGGAGGAGGTTTTTGGGGCGAATACTTCGCTCGCAAAGTTACGCCCTAGAAGACCCTGTATTCACCGCATTTGTAGCATGAACTATCCCGAAACAGAGTGGAGTAGGGCGACCTCTCTACTGGTTGCGTATAACGCTCCAACGAGCGCAGAGGTCTTCCGCCGCGTCGCGCCATTCAGGATACTGGAACTGAAAGCCGCTTTCCGCAAGCCTAGAAGAGATGACGCGCCGGCTTTTGAGTATAAGCTCCGTCTCGGTCTTGAGGAATACTGCGCCGACCTCTAGCATGGCGCTGGTAGCGGGAAGCCCGATACGAATGCCCCAAGCCTTACGTAGCGTCGCCATAAACTCTGCGTTTGGCAAAGGGTTCGGCGCGGCGATATTGACGGCTCCCGCCATGTCTTCCTGTTCTATAATCCAGTAGAGGGCGCGAACAAAGTCTCTGTCGTGAACCCAAGAGACGTACTGCCGCCCGTCGCCCGCCTTCCCGCCCAACCCATGCCGCACAAGCGAAAGCAGTGTGTCGAATATGCCGCCGCTATCGGGACTCATCGTCATGGCGGAGCGAAGCGCAACCTTGCGAGTGTTCGGCGTTTCCGCTTCGTTCAGTGCCTGTTCCCACGCCTTTGCGACTGCAATACTGAAGCGCCATGNNNNGCGTTTGGCTCATCTCCGCCAAGAGTGCCGTTGTCGTCGTTGGGCGAGTCGTAGCGGTGGCAGTAGATAGTGGCGGTGGATGCTTGCAGCCAGACTTTCGGGGGGCGGGAGGCTTGGGCGATAGCCTGCCCGATAACACGGGTAGTATCCACGCGGGAATCCATAATTAGGCGGCGGTTTTCGGGTGCGTAGCGGCAGTTGACACTCCTGCCTGCGAGATTGAGAATCACGTCTGCGCCGTCTACCTCGCCTGTCCACACGCCAAGCGACTTGCCATCCCACTCCACAACCAGCCAATCTGCGGGAATAGGCTTTCGGCTCAAAACAACGACCTCATGCCCATCGCGCTGAAAAGCCCGCGCCGCCACTCCTCCCACCTGCCCCATACCGCCTGCGATAACTACTTTCATTGGAACCTCCGGGACACGCGCCTGGATTGACAAAATGAGAACGTGTCAATCCATTATATCACGTCCGGAAAGCCCTTGGCTCTCCGTGCCTACACTATTAAAAAACCAGTGCAGGTCAGGTCCCGAACTATAACGCGCAGTAGTTGTGTTTTCCAGCGCGATAGGCTTGGTGTGCCCATCAAGGAAGGCAATGAAGAGGTTGGAACGGCGGTCATACTCAGAAGTAGGGTTTGTGTTATGGAAACTCCACTGCTCCCAAAAGAGAGCCATTCCGCTTGGGCTAGGAACCTCATGTTCGTTGCGCCCTAACGCCAGCCACATCTTGAACTCATAAGAGGTCGTTTTTGTCGGCTCCAAGCGGCTATCAAAGGGGCAAAAGAGAGGGCTACCCTCCGTTTTACTGGGTTTGGCGTAGGGGGAGAGAAGCGTCGTCCAACTAGGTGCGTTCGCGTCGCGCCCCTGACAGAAGCGGTCGTGCCAGAAGGCGAGGTCGTCCGCATGAGATAGGTTCTGAGGGTCTACTTTGTAAGACGGAAATACGTTGTCGTAGTCGTGCAGATAGAGGTGCATATTGACGGTGAGTTGGTGCATATTGTTCATACAAGCACTTCGTCGTGCCGAGCGTATCCCAAGCGCAAACACGGGGAAAGTGATTGCTACAAGTACGGAGATGATTGCCATGACGATAAGAACCTCTACCAACGTAAAAGCGTGTTGGCGAGAGTTGTTTGTGTGATAATTTGTTAGCCGTGACGTTCCCATAGGTGCTAGTGGCTTGTCTGAAGGGTGTGGCGTTACCAATGTTTAGACCGTCTCAAACATTTGAAAGTTATCACGAAATTGGTCGCTCCCTGTCAAGACTAACGCCGCGCCATGTTATTTCGGCTATTAAAAACTAAAAACGCCAATCTCGTTGAACTTTTGCGCGGTTTGCGTGGTTAATTAGTATGAAAGGAGCGTGAGATGCCCCCAAGCGACACACGAGATGATACGCTAATGCGAGCGGTTGCCAAAGGCGACGAGAAGGCTTTTACCGAGCTAGTCATCCGCCATCGGGCTTGGCTATACACCCTGATATGCGCCATCACGCAGGATGAGGAGCAGGCGAAAGACCTCACACAAGAGACGCTCAGTCGCATACACCGCGCCGCGCCCAACTACACGCCACAGGGTAACTTTGTAGCATGGGCGAAGCGAATAGCAGTCAACCTCTCTCGCAACTACCTACAGCAAAAAAGAAGGGCGACTCTGGCATCTCTATCTGAACTCGAAGGCGAGATACTGTATGACGAGAGCGACCCCATGCTTCTATTTCTCTCCAAGGGGCTAAAGGAAGAGGTAAGAGGTGCGATTCAGACGCTGCCAGATGAGCAACGCCTCACGGTTATCATGCGCTACTTCGGAAATATGTCCATCCAGGACATCGCATGGGCAATGCATATCCCCGAAGGCACGGTAAAGTCTCGACTATATCACGCTCTGCGCCGAGTGCGTACCAGCCTTGAAACCCTTTGGATTACTGAATCTGACTCTCTGAAAGAGAGCAAACCCTATCTACAGGAGAATCAAAAACCATGAAAAACTCAACCATAATCCAGATGCTCGAAGAGACCTGTTCTATGCTCAAGCACGTAGACGCTTATGTGTCTTGCGCTCATCTTGTGCCTTCCTACAATGCGATACTTGTCGCGGCACGCACCAATCACCCCGACGACCCCTTCCTGAGTGCTCTTTCTCCGCTCCCTGTAGTAAGCAAAGGCGAGGATGGGTGCGGTAGCGCCGAGATACGTGTGCTTTTCGCTCAGATGCGTATCGCCCTTGAATCTTTGCAAAACGAATCCGAACGCACGGCTACTACCTCCGGGTAACGGTCATCAGGTGCTTTTGACCTCACATCAACCTCTCCTGTATCAGGAGAGGTTGATGTAGCTTGCGCTCTGTTCTAACGTGGATTTCATTGGGCACTGCTTTTCGCCGTTAATTCCCCAAATAGTGAGCGGACACTCTGTTTATCTAACCTATATTGTAGGGTATTCTCATTTTACAATTTCAAAAGCGGAAAGGTTTCACTATGTCTCGCAAAACAGGCGTAATTCATACCGTATTTTTCTGGGTGCGCGAAGGCGGCTCCCACTCCGACGCAGTAGCGATCGCGGAAGGGTGCAAAAAACACCTTACAAAAATCTCTACTGTAGTGCGTATTGAAGTGGGGTTCCCCGCAGGTACAGGCAGGGATGTGGTAGATGGTTCGTATGGTGTGGGGCTTCATGTCGAGTTTGAGGATATGGCAGGGCACGATGTCTACCAAGACCACCCTGACCACCTCGCTTTCATTGAAGAGTGTCATAACCACTGGTCAAAAGTCGTAGTGTACGACACTGCGATAGAGTAGATAGCTCACTTTTGCGAAGGTGGGTAAGTCACTTAACCTACCCACCCTTCTCCCCATTCACCGCTCCCCCACTCCCACAAGGCAACTCAACGTACTTGACCACCTTGTTATCAAGCCCCTCTCCTCAACTGGTGAGGGGTGAAAACCTGTATGTCGCTCTCTCGCAAGGGATAAGGGACTCTCGATAGTTAAAATGTTCCAAAGCCTTGCTTGAAAGCGTACTTATCGCCATACCGTATCATCTTACGCTATTGTCACCCCTCGCCCAAGCCAATAAGGCAAAACGCCAACCTTGACCACCTTGTAGACAGGTCTTTCTCCCGAATCGGGAGAAGGATGCCCGAAGGGCAGGATGAGGGCGGAGAGGGGACGGGGGTGAGGGCTTGTGGTTTTCAAATGGAACGATTATTCCTTTG
>JAPLCR010000692.1 GCA_026392135.1 Armatimonadota bacterium | reverse complement strand
TTTAAAATGAGATTAGCTGGTATTAGCCGCTCGAACAGTGCCCATTATTCCGTTTTCAGGTAGGGGTTAGTATCGACAGTTATATCTTAAGGAAAGACAAATAACGCTTCAGAATCGTGAACACGATAAGCGCGAAAATGGTCGTCCAAAGTAAATATACGTTTCAATCTGAGCGTTTCAGCAATTACGACCAGGGAGGCATCGGCAATGTCCATCGGCAAATCGCTATATTTCTGCATGAGCACCTCCATTCTGTCCAACTCCTCCTCACTCAATGTGTGCAGTATCAGTTTGCCTGAACGCCTCATCTTCCAAAGGAACTGCTGAGCGAAGTATCCCTTCTCCTTACCCAAGAAGTACATCGCTTCCGTGAAGCAGGGAAGGGTGGTGACAAAAGAATCCGCCGAGAGCGTTCGCAGAATTGTCGCCACCCTTTGATGGTTGGGGTCGCTTCTATCAATCAAAGCGACCAGCGGTCCCGTATCTATCAGAATCAAAGATGCCCCTCACGGTGTTTCTCTACCAGATGAGCGGCATACTTCACACCTATCTCCTCAGAGTTATTGGCGCCGCTTCCCTCCACGCACCCAATAAAATCGCTCAAGAAATCCGTCATGCTAAGAGAAGGAGGCTCCTCGTTCCTGTTTAGAGGAGAAGCGGCATTCGGAAGTACCGTAATGCGTAGCCGTTTACCGCGCAATTCCTCCGCGTGCGATAACAACTCCTCCCATGTTCCTTCCAACAAAATCGCTTCCGCCATAACTCATCTCCTTCCCATATCCGTCTACTCGAAGACTACAACATCGCTTTGCGTAGGAACGCCACACTGCGCGGTAGCACCTCTTCACCGGGTCCCGATAACCCGCACTCAAACGCCATATAACCCGTGAAGTTTATCTCTTTGAGTGCCGTCATCACCGCACGAAAGTCAACGTCCCCGCTCCCCGGCTCTTTGCGCGTGTTGTCGGCGAGGTGAACGTGCCCTATACAGTCTCCGACCTCTCGTAGCGTGTTCGGGCTGTTAGGCTCTTCAATGTGCATATGGAACACATCGGACATAAGGCGCACTGCCTTACTGTTCAAGTGGCGCACGATGTCCGCCCCATGCTTTTGTTGGGGTAGGGCATTCGATTCATAGCGGTTCAACGGTTCGAGAAGGATAGCGGCTCCTACCTGCTCGGCGTGCGGAATTAGGGTCTCCAGCATAGCGATAAGGAGTTCTTTCTCAATTTCGGCACGTGTTTTCCATGGGGAGAGGTCTGGAACACGCTCATTTCCATTGAAGATGGGAACCGTGATGGGCCCCACTGCCCCCAACTCCGCCGCATAGTCAAGGTGCCGTTTCAGCGCGTCAGCGCAAGCCTGTCGGCGGCTGCGGTCTGCATGAACCAGTTCAGCGGGACACCCGCCGCAGATAGAAGAGGCTTTCACAGGGCTATCACGGAACGCGGCTTTACGCTCTGCAAAGCCCTCTGCACTGTTCAACTGCCCTCCGTTTAACTCCACGCCCTCGAAGCCATACCGCTCCAAATTCCGCAACTTTTCGGCGAAGGTCTCTCCGGGTACTAGACCTTCTTGACAAGATAGTTTCATTTCTGTACCTCCTCGTAAAATATGTTCTAAACGCCGTTCAAGAAACTTAGCGAATGCAGTAAACCTGCCCTCTCACCCGCCTCTGTTCCATTGAAATTCTCGTCCTCAAGCTCTACACTCACCAT
>JAPLCR010000319.1 GCA_026392135.1 Armatimonadota bacterium | reverse complement strand
ACAACGTTTGGATTGAGGAGGGGACGCGCCTTGCGGAGATTGTAGGCGAACCCTGCATGGCGACCAACTCGTTTCACCATCAGGCACTCAAGAGGGTGGCGGAGGGCTTGACGGTGACTGCTTATGCAGAAGACGGTATTATTGAAGGTGTGGAGAGCGCCGCGTATCGCTACGTGCTGGGCGTTCAGTTCCACCCAGAGGAGACCGCTTTCGTAGATGAGAAGTCTATGCGCCTCTTTCAAGCCTTTGTGGACGCGCTATAGAGGGGAACCGTTTATGCAACACGACACAAACCTTGAGACCTTGAACTATGGCGATGAGGCGCGTCCTCTTACTAATGACGCGGAGTTGCGCTACTGGCTAGAGAATATGCTCTGGTATCACCGCTACACGCTGGACGAAATTGCGACCGTGATTGGAATGCCTCCCTCTCGCATACAAGACACTCTCGTTCGCCTGAATATCCACGCAGACCGCCGCCCCCATCGCCGCCCAACCGCCCCTCTTACCGTACTTCCCTACCCCGGCGGGCGGCATCCGCGTATCGGTTTCCTCGATGGCGCTGTCAATCCGCAACGCGAAACAAAAATTAGCGTATTCACCCCTTGGGACGAAAAAAGTTATGTTGTGGTGGATGTGCCAGAGGCGATATTCTCCAATCTAGGGCTGACCTATTTAGCCCACACCCACGTTCCCACCCTCTGGACACGCCAAAATATCGAACTGCCGGCCAGAGTTGAGCCTACCCAGAGCGAAGTGAGAATGGAGTTGTGGCTAAAGAACGGTACGAAAGAGCGATTGACAGACCTGCGTGTGCAGAACTGCGTTATGCTACGGGGAGCGGAGGGCTTCAACGCTCAGAGTAACGACAACAAAATCCTGCAATCTCCTTTCGCACTCTGCGGCTCAGAAGACGGTCTGCGCTGGATAGTAACGGCGTGGGAGCGGTGCGGACGCGCTTGGGCGAATCCACCCTGCCCATGTCTCCACTCCGACCCTATTTTCCCTGAATGCGCTCCGGGTAAAACGGTTCGCCTACAGGGGCGGCTCGCCTTTTACGAGGGAAGCGATATTCAATCCGAACTAAAACGCCTTTCCAGTATCTGGAGCCTACTCCCACTCTCATAATACAGGTTTGGAAACAGAGAATCAAGCAACATTCACCCCAGAAGAGGGTCTGAATGCGTATTGCGCGAAATCATCGCGCCGTGTACCGACTCTTAATGTGAAAGCCGTAAGGAACAATGCACTCTCGTAATCGTATTAAGCCCCTCTCTCTATTTTTCATTGTAGCCATTTTTTTAGGAACGATACCCTCCATTTTCGCCCAGACACCGCAATTAGCGCGTCCGGTAGATGCGGAAGATCTCTGGACGAGTCGCATAGAGCCGCTACTCGATAAGCAGTGCTTAAAGTGCCATGCCGGAGTGCGTCAGCAGGGTAGCCTTGACCTGCGCTCACTGGATACGATGCTACGGGGAGGAAGCCGAGGACCCGCCATTATTCCCGGTAGACCAAACGAGAGCCGGCTCGTGCAGTTCGTACAGCCAAACTCTGAGACGCATATGCCCCTAGACCCTAAAAAGCAGCTGAGCGCGGCAGACATCGCCGCTCTCAGAGCATGGGTCTCGGCGTTACCCGCGCCTAAATCTAAGCTCGCTTCCGCCACATCAACAGATACCAAATGGGCGGCGGAGTATCTTGCAGACTACCAGCGTTCACGTCAGACGCGCCCAACTCCGCCGGAAACTCTCTCACCTACTGCCACAATAGACTGGCTCCTACAGGCGGACTGGCGACGGGACAAAATTGTGTCGGCTCGGCTCTGTGATGACGCGACCTTTGCCCGGCGTATCTATCTCGATATTGCGGGCAGAATTCCTTCCAAGAGCGAACTCAATCAGTTTTTGGCGGATGGACAGAGCGATAAGCGCACTCGCCTCATAGACAAACTCATCGCTTCTGAAGACTACCCCCGCCACCTGCGAGAGCTGTTCGACACGGTACTGATGGGCAGACCGTCAGAAAAAAATGCGCGTGAACGTGAAACTCGGGGCTGGAACGCCTTTCTTGAAGAGTCTTTCCGAGAAAACCGACCTTGGAACGATGTGGTGCGCGATATTCTTTTAGCGCGTCCGACAGGCGGAACGAATCGCGGAGCGTTCTGGTTTATTGCAGAGCGAAACAACAGCCATCAGGCAATGGCGGAGGCGGTTGCCCCCGTCGTATTCGGCGTGCAGATAAAGTGCGCCCAGTGCCACAACCACCCCCTTGTTTGGGAGATTGAGCAACGCCACTACTGGGGGCTAGTCGCAACTTTCAACCGTAGCAAAAATATGGAGACCGAAACAGGGTTAGGGGTCTCTGAGAGCGCGATAGGCGGCTTTATCAACTTCGCAAACCTCAAGAAGGAGTCGCAGCCCGCCGTCATGGTGTTTCTGAACGGGAAGAGCGTGCCTGAGCGAATACCCGGCGCGTTTGAACAGGAGAAGGACAACGCCGACCTCTATGTCGTTCCTCCTGCGAAGGAGGGGCAGAGAGCGCACGCTCCCGCCATACCAAAGTTTTCACGCCGTGAAGCCTTTGCGGAAGCCGTGACGCGCAATAATCCTCAACTCTCCCGCGCTTTTGTAAACCGAATGTGGGCAGTGTTCATGGGGCGCGGTATTGTTCAACCCGTAGACCAGATAGATTCACGGCATCGCCCTAGCCACCCCGAACTGCTCGACTGGCTCTCTCTCGATTTCGAGAAAAGCGGCTACGATATTAAGCGTCTGGTGCGAAACCTCGTCCTCACTCGCGCCTATCAGCTAGATTCTAAGCCGAGCGGTAAAGCACCGCCGCGTCCCGAATCGTTTGCGCGAGGGCTAGAGAAGCCGCTGACCGCCGAGCAACTTCTGCGCTCTCTGGTTATCGCTACCGAAAACAGAGTAGAGGCGAAAGCCTTGTCGCAGATGGAGCGTGCGTTCACTGCAACGTTCCCCGATGTTATGACCGATAACTACAACCCCTCTCTACAACAAGCCCTCTTCTACACAAATTCGCCGATTCTAAACGGCTTATTGAAACCCGCGCCCGGCAACATGACCGCGAAACTTGCGGCGCTTCCTTCACCGGAGGCGCGTGTGCAGGAGGCGTTCCGCACCGTGTTGGGACGCTCTCCTGATACTACCGAGTTGCAACAGTGTAAATCTATTCTGACTGCCCAATCTCCCGAAAAAGGCTCCCGAAATCTGCTGTGGGCGTTACTGACCTGCACGGAGTTTCAGGTGAATCACTAAACATGACAGACAACACAGAACCTACTGAATCTGGAGTGTGTACCCCTCCCGAACACACCCTGCACCGCCGCCTCTTTCTACAGGGCGCAATGGGCGCTGGGGCTACGTCGCTTTTGAGTTGGAACGGGCTTTTTTCGCTCCCCGCTATCGCCGAGCAGGCGAAGAAACAGCAGAAACACTGTATTCTGCTCTGGCTTTGCGGCGCGCCAAGCCAGTTCGAGACGTGGGATCCTAAACCGAACAGCATCTACGGAGGTCCCTTCAAAAGCGTTCCCACGAAGATACCGGGGGTTCACTTTGGCGAACTCATGCCCCGTTGCGCTAGTATCGCGGACAAACTCGCGGTTGTGCGCTCCATGAAGACAAAGCCCAATGAGCACTTTCAGGCGATAAACCTGCTGCAGCGCGGCGCTCCTCCCCGTGAACCGTTTATTCGCCCCACGCTTGGATCCGTTCTCGCACAACAACTCGGTCATCTCGATAGCCCCATCCCGAACTTCATTCTGCTCGACCCCTGCCCAGAAGGGAACGAGTTTAAGGAGTTTAAGGCGGGTAACTGGGCGGGGTGGCTTGGCGCACAGTACGGACCCGTTCGCGCGGGCGGAGAGTACAAACTAGCGGATGTGAATCGTCTCGTGGACACGACCACGCAGGATTTTGAACAGCGTGAAGCCCTGCGCCGATTCCTCACCAAAAAGTATCAAAACGACCGTGCTAGCACCGCCGCCGCCTCTGAAAACGCCGTCTTTTCTCGCGTTAAAGGCTTAATGAGTTGCGCGGAGCTGTTCGATATGAACAAAATTAAACCGAAAGACCGTGAACGCTACGGACCCGGTAACTTCGGACTACATACGCTTATGGCGCGAAACCTTGTGGAGAACGGCGCTCCCTTCGTCATGGTCTCTAACGGAATGCCTTGGGACTGCCACGTTTTTCAGCACGAAATCTATCAGATGCTCGTGCCAGAGGTAGATAGAATTATCTTTAACCTCATCAGATGGGCGAGTTTGGACGCACTCCTTGGCTCAACACCAGCCGCGGGCGCGACCACTACCCGGATGCTTGGAGCCTTGCAATGGCGGGAGCCGGAATCAAGCGCGGAGTTGTTGTCGGGGCTACGGATAAGGACGGAGTGGACGTTATAGAGAAGCCCTTTAACGAGAAAAACCTGTTCGCAACGATATTCACCGCGCTTGGTATAGATCCCTACGTGGAGTATGACGCGCCAGACATCGCTACCTCTTATCGCGTGGAAGACCACGCCCAACCGATTCGGGAGATACTCGCATGACAGCCTTAGAGACAAAAACAGCCTCCCCTGTAGCCGACGTAAAACTCACTGCCGCCAAGTCGCTGAAACTCCCCACTGCGGTTCTAGCCGTAGACGCGCACCCCGAAGGAAAACGCCTCTTCGCGGCGTGTCTGGATGGCGGGATATATGAGGTATCAGCGGATTCGGGCGAACACAAACTACTCGGTAAGCACGAGAGTTATGCAAGCGGCGTTCACTATCTGTCGAAATCTGATACAGTGGTCTCCGCCGGATACGACGGCTCCCTGCGCTGGTTTAGCCCCGCGGAAGGGAGGCAACCCCGCGCCGTGAAAGCCCACAAGTTCTGGTCATGGAAGATGCGAGTCTCGCCAGACGAGCGTCTCGTCGCTTCGGTGACGGGGCAGTTTCTAGCAGGCGGATATAAGTACGAGCCTGCTGCCGAGCGTGAGCCGAGCGTCAAAGTCTACGATGCGGAGACGGGCGCGTTGCGATGGGCTTTACCACACGTTCCGCCCACGCTTTCGGTTGCGTTCAGCCCTGACAGCCGTTTTCTCGCCGCAGGGAACATGATGGGTGAGGTGCGTGTGTGGAGTTTGGAGACGGGCAAGCAGGTCGCAACGTGGACAACCCCCGACTTCACAAGCTGGGGCATTATCAAGAGCCACCACTACCTCGGCGGCATATTCGATATGGCGTTTAGCCCGGATGGGCGCGAAGTGTGTGTGTGCGGTATGGGCCCCATGGTAGACCCGATGGCGGGAAACGGCAGGCAGACTTGGCAACGCTTCGCATGGGGCGACGCTCCACCGCGCAAGGTTTTGGAGATAAAAGACACAGAGGCAGGGACGGGCTTGATGGAGTCGCTACGCTTCCACCCCAACCAGAAACTCTTTCTAATGGCGGGCAGACTCGCGCAGGGCAAGTGGAACGTCGGGCTGTTCGATACCGCATCTGGTCATCTACTCCACGCGCAGGACACAAAAATGCGGGTCTGCGATTCCGTGTGGCTGAACGGAGGCTCGCGACTTGCGCTTGGCGGCGCAACCTCGCAAGAGAAGGCGAGGAAAGACGGACGCTATCCCGATTTCGGTCATATCAAACTATACGACGTGTCTGGGCAGGGCGCGTAATCCTAAAAGGAGATGAAAACGAATGTTAGCCAACGCCGTCGTTGCAACAGCACCGCGTAAAGTTGCGTTCTCAAAAGTGGAGGTTCCCGAACCCGGTTCGCAGGATGTGGTCATACGCACTCTGCACTCGTGGATAAGCAACGGAACCGAAGGCTCGTTTGTACGCGGCGAACGTATCTCAGGAGACACCCCGCGTCGCGATACCGACCCGCTTCCTTTTCCCCATGTCCCCGGCTATCAAAAAGTGGGCGTTGTGGAGTGGATAGGCGCAGAGGTCTCCGATTTACAGATAGGCGATGTCGTTTTTGCCACCGTTTCGAGGGTGGATGGGATGTTCTACAGCCACGGAGGGCACGTTTCCCCCGCTGTTACGCCGCGTTCTCAGGTGTGGAAACTGCCCGCAGGTCTCGACCCCGTTTCGGCAAGCGGTCTCGTCCTCACGCAGGTTGGCTACAATGCAGGAACACGCCCCGTCCTTAAAGCCGGAGATTTTGGGGTTGTGATTGGCGACGGCATGGTAGGACACTGGGCGGCGCAGACCCTCCAACAGCGAGGAGCGCACGTCCTTTTAACAGGGCGGCACGATAACCGCCTCTCGCTTTTCACCTGCGAGGAGGGTGATAGAGTTGTCAACACGCGAAGCGAAGACCTCCTCGCCGCCGCCACCGCGTGGGCGAAGGAGAGGGTGCAGGTCGTAGTGGACACGGTAGGCACAGTCGTGGATACGGAGGCATTGTATCCTCTACTCCGCCACTTTGGACAGATCGTTTCTGTGGGCTTCTACGGCGCGAACGGGCTATTCGACGCGCAGAAACTTAGAGAGCGCGAACTCGCCTTCTACGCGCCTGCGGGCTGGAGCCAAAGCCGAATGGACGAGACGCTGGACTGGCTGGCGCAGGGTAAACTCTCCACAAGTCACCTGATAACGCATCGTCTCCCCGCCTCTCGCGCTTCGGAAGCCTTCGACCTTATACTGAACCGTAAAGAGGGCGTTTTAGGCGTTGTGCTGGACTGGGAGGAGTAAAACAGTGAAGATTCTGCAAATAGGCGAAGGGCGCGATTTCACGATACTAGAGGTTCCCGTTCCCGAACCGGGACACGGCGAGGCGCTTCTGAAAATAGAGGCGGTCACAACCTGCCCGCAGTGGGATTTGCACCTGCGGCATAACGAACCGATGTTTCCCGGTCATCAGTTCCACTACCCCTATACGCCCGGTCAGCCGGGGCATGAGGCTACGGGAGTAGTGGCGGCTATCGGCGAGGGCGTGACTAACCTTGAGGTCGGGCAGAGGGTGAGCGCGTGGCGCGACCCCGGTCACAAGCCTGCCGGGTGTTACGCGCAGTATGCGGTTCATAAAGCGGACAACCTTATTCCCGTTCCCGCTCACCTTCCCGTAGAAGCCACCGCCTCCGTAGAACTCGCGATGTGTGTCGGCGCGTCGTTTCTGATGCTCAAGGAGATGAACGTTCTGGCAGGGCGGCGTTTCGCAGTCGTTGGCTTAGGACCTGCGGGGCTTATCGCGGCGCAGATGGCGCGTGCAGAGGGTGCTTCCGAAGTAACGGGCTTCGACTTCTCGCCCCAACGCTGTGAACTGGGGCTTTCGCTTGGGATAACGGCGACATTCGACCCGACAACCTACGAAGCGGCAGTCAAATTCGATACCGCGATTGACTGCGTGGGCGCAAAAACCTCGGTGGAGTGGCTGATGGATAGAACGAGGGATGTCGTCGCCCTATTTGGGGTACAGCGCGAAGCGTACACGTTCGCGCCGCGTCACTACACGCTACGCCTCTGCTATCCCGGACACTCTCGAAAGGCGGCGGAGTACGCTGTCGGCTTGATTGCGGAGGGGAAACTAGATTTACGCCCCCTAGTGACGCATCACTTCCCGCTGGAGGGCTACGCGGAGGCGATTGACCTGCTGGAACGGCAGGAGGCTATCAAGGTGAAAACCAGAAGCCCTCACCCCCGTCCCCTCTCCCAATTCTGGGCGAGGAGTGACTAGGGCGGAAGACGACTCCGTTGGGCGATAGTCTCCCTTTCCCTAGAGGTTTTGGAAGATTTTAACTAGAGAGAGTCCCTTACAGGAGTGGTTACAGCCACGCATTGACAACGCTATGCTTCGCGCAATCGCCAACAGCGATTGGGGGGGATGTTCTTGTGAGGAGTATTTTCGAGCCTTGAAACGGATACTGCAAGGAAAGCAGGTTCCTCTCCATCTACACTGGATTCCGCGCTACGTTTTGGACGTTAATCGCTTTTGCGAACCCGATACCCCGGAATGGATAGCCTGCTCTGCCGAATACAAAGGCGAACATGGTCATCTTATACGCGCCTTCTGTTGCGCGGTTCTGTTTAGAGCGGCGGATGACCCAGAGTTAGATGGCTATGTATTAGGCGATAACTACGCTCTGATTCAACTTCTCGCCAGTGTTCGTTATCTTGGCAGAGAGGCGATGGAACACGCTTTGCGCCTGTTCTGCTGGCGTATATTGAGGCTATCTGACTACAATGATGAGTGCCCGTTTTACGCTTTAGGGTTACTACTGCTCTATGCCTCGCTTTTCGAGACGACGCAAGATGGGGCGGGTTTGATAGTGTTGGCGGAGTGGGTGGTCGAAGAGGTAGAGCAGGCGATTCTTGAAGACTACATACAATGGACTGAGGAGTGGCTTTTAGGATTGACAAACTACGACTCTCGGCACGAAGTTTGGCGGAGGTTATCACAAGAGATTCTACTTGACCCGTCGAAAGGCTACCCTGAACCCTGTGCAACGGTGCTACGCGACATCGCGCATCGCCTTGTTCCGCCAGAGAGACGAGAGGTTGCTGAGGAGTAGCATCGCTCGCCACAATCTTGGAAAATCTGCCCTGTTCAGAAAAAAGAAGAGGCTTTTACTCCAAAGCAACTCCAAGAGGTACTCGTGTGAAACCACCGCCAGATGCACTTGAAAAGCCATTAAAGCCCCGACGATTTCGCCTCGCATGGAGGTTATTCAGCCTCCTCGTACTCCTCTATCTTGGAGTAGTGGGCTTGCTCTATGGGATACAGGATTCGTTGGTTTTCCCCGGTCACGACACACAAGGCAGAGAGTGGGCTACAGTACAGCCGCTTCCGGGAACGGAACTCGTACACCTCAAAACAGCGGATGGCGTTCCCATTGTCGGGCTTTTCGGAGGAGCCGCTAACTCTCACATCAACCCCCTTACGGTTCTCTACTTCTACGGAAACGGAGAGTGTGTCTCCGCCAGTCTCAAAGAGTTCCAAACAGTAGGCTCTATGGGAGTGAACACGCTGATTGTGGACTATACAGGCTACGGCATGAGCGGCGGTAACCCAAGCGAGAGAGGCTTTTATCAGACAGCAGATGCGGCGTATAACTATCTCATCCATACAAGGCACATCTCTCCCGAACGCCTTATTATCATGGGCAGGTCAATCGGAGGCGCAGTAGCAGTAGACTTAGCCTCTCGCCGCCCCGCGCACGGGCTAATGACCTTCAGCGCATTCACCAGCCTACCCAATGTCTCTCGTAGTCTCTATCCGTTTTTGCCCATCGCCTCCCTACTGAGATATCGCTTCGACAACGAGGCAAAAATTTCACAAGTCTCCTGCCCAATTCTGCTGGCGCATGGACAGAAGGACACTCTAGTTCCCTTCTTCATGTCGGAGCAGCTTACGAAAGCCGCGAAGAGCCACGTGACACGCCTGATACTACCGAAATCGGGGCATAACGATGTTTTTGATACGGAAAAGGCGGAGGTTACCGCTGGGATTCAGGACTTTCTACACAAAAGAGAGTAGAGCAGTGCGTAACTTGTTGGTGAAGGGCTAAATTCTACAGCCTTGACCTAATTTTAGCAACAACTATCGCGATAATATGTCAAAATGAGATTAGAATGTTCTTTAGGGAGCGTGCCGTTTTGAAGATACCACTCTTTATGCAAGCAGTAGGATTAGTTGCACTAGCGGCTACGCCCTGCCTCGCCTCGCCGAACGAAAAGCCAGCCGTTCAAAAACCGATAAGTTTTGTAAACGATGTCATTCCCGTACTCACTCGGGCAGGCTGTAACCAGGGTACCTGTCATGGAGCCGCCGTAGGCAAAGCCGGCTTCAAACTCTCACTGCGCGGCTATGCACCAGAGATAGACTACAGTGCCATTGTTCGGCTTGCAAAGGGCAGACGCATCAATCTAGCGCATCCTGAACAGAGTATTTTTCTCCGAAAACCCCTCCTCAGTATGCCCCATATCGGCGGTAAAGCGTTGGAGCGCGGCAGTACCGAATACACTATTCTGATGCGTTGGCTATCCGCAGGTGCGCCCCCTCCCGACGCGCAAGACGCTCATGTCGTCTCGTTGCGCGTCACTCCCCCCGTTCAATCATTAGCTCCAAAAGCGAACCTGCAACTCCGTGTGGACGCGGTTTTCTCAGACGGCTCCACGCGAAACGTAACACACTGGACGCGATTCGTAACGAACGATGAGACTGTAGCAACCGCACTTCCCGATGGCAAAGTGACCGTGACGGGCGTAGGGCAGACGGCAATAATGATAGGGTATCAAGACAAGGTTGCGGTAGCGCGTGTTCTTGTTCCATACCCTAATAAGACAGACGCAAAAACCTATGCACGCCTCCCGCGCACAAACTATATAGATACCCTCGTCTACTCTAAGCTTGCCGCGCTACGCCTTCCACCCAGTCCCCCTGCTACCGATGCAGAGTACCTACGGCGCGTTACGCTAGACCTGACGGGAACGCTTCCCACCTCGGAAGAAGCTCGTGCTTTTGCGGCGAACCGCGATGAGAAGAGGCGCGAACGCCTCGTGGATGCGCTCATGGCGCGCCCCGCATTTATCGATTTCTGGGCGTACAAATGGAGCGACCTCCTGCGCGTCAACCGCGGAACCCTGAAAGACAAAGGAATGTGGGCATACTACAGTTTTATCCACGACTCTGTGCGCGATAACAAGCCTTGGGATGTCATGTCCCGCGAAGTGCTTACCGCAAAAGGCAACACATTTCTGGACGGACCCACAAACTATTTCCGCACCGCACTAAAGCCGGAGGAGTTAGCCGAGAACATCGCACAGGGCTTTATGGGGATACGAGTACAGTGCGCGAAGTGCCACAACCACCCGCTTGAGAAGTGGACACAGAACGAATACTACGGTATGGCGAATATCTTTGCTCGAACGAAATTCAAAGCCGACCTAGGCATCTATGTCAACGACGAAATGACGATATACAACACTGCGTCTGGTGATCTTATACAGCCGCGCCTAGGTAGACCCATTGCACCCAAACCACTGGGAGGTCCTAGTCTTGCGCTCAACTCACCGCGCGAACGCCGAACTTTCTTCGCAGAGTGGCTTACACGCTCCGATAACTGGTACTTCACACACGCTATCGTAAATCGTATGTGGGCGCACTTTATGGGGCGAGGGCTTGTAGAGCCTGTAGACGACCTACGCGAAACAAATCCCGCCTCCAACCCCGAACTTTTTGACGCGCTTACAAGCGACTTCGTAAAAAACAGGTTCGACCTGCGCCATCTTATGCGCCAAATAGTCACCTCCCGCGCCTACCAACTCTCATCGGGGGCAATCCCAGAGAATGCGGCGGACGACAAATGTTATAGCCATTTTCTGGTGCGGCGCATGACTGCTGAGCAACTGCTAGACGCACTGAGTCAGGTGACAGGTAAGCCCGAAGAGTTTCCCGGTATGCCGACAGGCTACCGTGCCATCCAACTTCCCGACACACACGTTAAATCTGAGTTTATGGATATTCTGGGCAGACCCGCACGCGTAATCACCTGTGAATGTGAACGGAGTCAGGAGCCGAATATGGCGCAAGCGCTTCTCTTCATCAACGGCGAACTGCTAAACCGCAAGGTCTCGGCAAAAGACGGCGTTGTAGACAGGTTAGTCAAAGCAGGAAAGGGAGATGCGGAGACGCTGGACGAACTCTACTGGGTCTCATTTGGAAGACCGCCAAGCGCAGTAGAGCGCGAAGGGAACCTGAAAAGCCTTCGCAAAATGCTCTCTAAAATACCATTTACGCCAACGACGAACACGCAGAACGCAAAACCAGAACAAAAAATCGAATTTGAACAGGCGCGAAAACGGGGTTTCGAGGATCTATTGTGGGTTTTGGTGAACAGTAAAGAGTTCCTGTTTAACCACTAGACCTCACCACACCCCTCCTAACATAAGGAGAGGTAAAACACGGATACCACTGCACTGGGGGAATAGCAGATGATAGAGTTCGGACATGAAACGGTTAATACGTGCGATGGCGCGTCACGGCGCGAGTTCTTGCAGATAGGCTCCGCAGGATTTCTGGGGCTGACCCTACCCGGCTTGCTTACTGCCCAACGCGGGCTTGCCGACAAATATGTGGATAACGAGATGTCGGTTATCCTCGTCTTTCTGTGGGGCGGGGCTCCCCATCAAGACACCTTCGACATGAAGCCGGGAGCGCCTGCCGAAGTGCGTGGGCAGTTCCAGCCCATCCGCACAAACGTACCCGGAATCCATATCTGTGAACACCTACCCATGCTTGCCAAAATGGTGGATAAGTACACCATTATTCGCTCTGCCACTCACGACCAGACCGTTCACGCACAAGCCGCACACTTTACGCTAACAGGCAACAAACTCGCACCGGGCAGAGAGGGACCCAATATCGGCGCGGTTATCAATAGGTTCATGCCGCAACGCAATGCACTTCCTTCTGCCCTCCATATCGGTCCCCGTATGTACGACACGGCGGGGAATGGGCCCCTCGGTCAAGACGGCGGTTTTCTGGGCAACGCCTCCGCCCCCTTCCGCGTACTGAACGCGCTTGAGCCTGTCGAAAAGCTTGCCGCGCTCACACCGCCGACGGGCATCACCGGAGACCGTTTGAACCTTCGCCAAGAGCTATATAAAAAGGTAGACGCTTACCAGCGCAAAATCGAGAGTGGTGACACCCGTATCCACGATGCCTCCTACGAAAAAGCGTTCACACTGGTCACATCACCGCAAGCGAAAAAGGCATTTGACCTTACGAAAGAGACAACTGCTGTCCGCGAACGTTATGGCATGACTCAATTTGGGCAGGGTTGCCTTATGGCGCGGAGGCTGATTGAGTCGGGTGTTCGATTCGTACAGGTGAACTGGCGGGCGCATCCTATCAATGACGACGTGGATAGAATGGGTTTCGACAATCACGGCGATAACTTCAACCGATGCAAGCGTCAACTACCGGAGCTGGATAAATCTGTATCCGCGCTTATTGAGGATGTTCATCAGCGTGGGCTACACAAGAAGACTCTTGTACTGGTGACAGGGGAGTTTGGACGTACTACTGTCAATGGTTCCGCAGGGCGCGACCACTGGCCCTTCGTCTACTCCTATCTCATTACAGGAGCAGGGATACCCGGTGGGCGTGTGATTGGCTCTAGTGACGAACAGGCGAAGTATCCCGCATCCCTACCCGTCACGCCGGAAGACACCTATATGTCCGTCGCAAAACTACTGAATATGGATGTCTCTGGACAGCTACGGGAAGCCCGTATCTTACGCGATTCGCCCGGTATTCCAGGACTGTTTTCGTAGGGACACCCATTTTTAGACCTCACCTCTGCCCTCTTCCTGAACTGGGAAGGGGGCACTAGAGCGCAAAGGCTCCGTTCTCTGATGACCTCACAACATCGCACAATACTCCACAACCTCACTCGACTGCCCGGGTTTAGTGCGCTTAAAACCGCTCTTTTGGCACCTAAAGCCGCCCTTTTTATGGCTTCATTCACCTGTTTCGCACTTGTTTGCGCTGTTCCTACGTTCGCTCAATTGCCCGAAATCGGCGGACTGCTACCCTCTGGCGGTTTGCGTGGAGAGGTGACAAAAGTTCGCATTGATGGAAAGAGCCTTGCGGGAGCACGCCTACATCTTTCTGGTAACGGTATCGTGGTGAAGTCATGTCAGGTCAGCCCTTCAGGAGAGCAACTGACAGCAGAACTCAGCGTTGACCGTACTGCCCCGCTGGGGGCGCGTGAGGTTCGGATTACGACCTCTAAAGGAGTCTCCAACGGTTCTCGCTTTTTTGTGGATGTCTACCCCAATCACGTTATTGAACAACCGATGCAGGAGGGGACTCCTCCTCTTTCGCTTAACCCCATGGCTCCTGTGGTTATCAACAGCCGAATCTCTGCAAAGGCGGGGCGAGACCGCTTTACGCTGACCGCTAACGCGGGAGAGGAGTGGGTATTTGACTGCTTTGCGGACAGGATTCGCTCGCGCTTTGACCCCGTATTGGAGATCATCGACGAAGCAGGGGTGAGTGTTCGCCTCGCGCAGTCTACTTGGGAGAGTGACCCACGCTTCTGCCACCGCTTTGCTAAGGGGGGGCGTTATCTTCTGAATGTGCGCGACTCGGAGTATAACGGCGGCTCAAACTACACCTATCGCCTTCTTGTGGGACGTTTGCCTTATGTGTCTCATTTTGCGCCTCATGGCGGAACTCCCGGAAGTCAGATACAGCTTACGATGGAAGGTATCAACGTTTCGCCTAAGCAGGTGTCTGTTGCGATACCTGCCTCTGCACCGTTGGGAACCTACTGGGCAGAGGTGGCTCAAGACACAGGCAAACCTCTTCTGATACCGCTTCTTGTAACTTCGGATAGGATCTTGGGCTATACTGGCTCTAATAGTGTCTACCCTCTTCCAGCACTACCGTTTGCGATAGATGGTGTGTTTGCAGACTCCCCTACCGCGCGGTTTTCGTTTCGAGCTACGGCGCAGAAAAAATATCTTTTTGATCTACTAGGCAAGCGGATAGGCTCTCGTATCGATGGGGAGATTCGTATTCTTAGTACGGATGGAAAAGAGATTGTGAGTAATGACGATGCGCCCGGTCTTGGTAAAGAGGCGCGTCTGGAGTTTACGGCACCTGAAACCCGTGACTATCTGATAGAGATTCGTAACGTAGAGGAGATCGTGGGGGCGACCTGTACCTATCGATTGAAGGCGCGTACTGTTGAACCCGATTTTCAGATTTCTATTGCGACGGATAGGCTCGCGGTAGCGCAAGGCGGAACACTCTCTCTCCCTGTGACGATAGAGCGGATTGGCGGATTTGCGGGGGCAGTGGAGGTCTACCTTGAAGGGCTTCCTGCTGGTATCTCTGCACCTATCGCTTTAATACCTGCCGATAAGCCCTCGGTAGACTTGAAAATCGTTGCCGCTGCTAATACCTCAATTACCGCAACCGAACTCCATATACGCGCCAGAGCAAAAATCGGCGGCAAAATAGTGGTGCGCGAAGCTCCCGCATGGGAAAAATACGAACACCGTTCTATTGACCTGCTACTCTCTGTGGAGTACAGCTATACGCGTCCCTTTCATTTGTGGGATATGCTTCTATTAGCCGTGACCCCGGGGGAACCTCCTAAAAAGTAGTAGTTTCCTGAAAACGTCTGTTTACCGATTCGGGAAAATGGCAGTTTTTAAGAAACTTTTGAGATTAGGAACAAAGTTTCTTATTTTATGCCACTTTCTGGTTCGGGAAAATGGCGGTTTTCAAGAAACTTTCCGCAAAAACGGAGCGTGAGTAGTTACGCCCTCTGACATATCGAGAAAGTCGAAATGAGATGAACTCCCCCAAATTCAGTTCAGTTGAGGACTATTTAGCTTCGCTAGA
>JAPLCR010000586.1:4978-6542 GCA_026392135.1 Armatimonadota bacterium | reverse complement strand
AAGAGAGGTCTCACGCGAAGTGGCGAAACCTCTCGTCGGAGCTGGCGAAGCGGGCATTTCGTATCGCGATACCCTCTCTGAACTACGACTACTCGGCGTTTCGCATTATCCGTAGGCATATCGCGCAGTCGCTTACGCGTTTTGATTCGCCTTTTCCGTTTATAGACGGCTATCTCTCATGGGTAACCAACCGCTACAGCACGGTGAAGGTTCCACACGGGACGCGCTATCAGGGAGCAAGTAACTACAATCTGCGGAAACTGCTGATTTTCACGCTAAATATCTTCGTCACGTTTTCGGAGTTGCCGCTCAAGTTGGCGACATGGATAGGTCTGGGTTCTGCACTTGTGGGGCTGATGACGCTCCTTTCCATTCTTATGCTGAAACTTGTGGGCGGTATTTCGGTGAGCGGCTACGCTTCGCTGATGGGGGCAATTGTTCTGTTTGGCGGGTTGCAGATGTTTGTGCTGGGCATTATGGGGGCGTATTTAGGGCGTATCAACTTTAAGACCTCCCACAAGCCAAACTACCTCGTGGCGAGAGAGGACGCATTCAAGCCAGACGAGGAAATAAAAAGGTAGAGGTATCTGTGGAAGGTTCAACAAACCGTATTGCAAGCGCTATTCGCTTGCGTGGGCGCAGGCGAGCGAGAAGCGAGTTATTGTGTTCTTGCTGTGCGCCTATTTCGCGCTTAGACTATTCGGACTGGCGGACGCGGGCTTGAACCGCCTCTACGATGAGGGAGTCTACCTCTCAATGATGTCACTGGAGAGTTCAGGCAAGGCGTACATCTACAAAGACATTATTTTCGGTCACCCGCCCGCTGTAATATGGGTGGGCGCATGGTTTTGGGGCAAGGTACATGGAAGTATCTTCGCGATACGCTTTCTCTATATCTGCTTCAATCTGCTGGGCTTTATGCCCGTCTATCTCCTCGCGAAACGCTTCTTTAATGTGCGTATCGCTCTCCTAGCACTCTTCCTGATGACCACCGCGCCGGGCTTCTCGAACTGGCTTGGGCGCAACGTGTTCCTCGAACTGCCGCAGAACGTTCTGCTCTACTGGGGGCTATGGTTTCTGTTGTGTGTGCGTAAACCTTGGGCAACAGCTACTGCGGGGGGCTTGGTTGCGCTTAGTTTTCTGGTGAAGGAGACGGCGATACCGCTCATCTTTGCCCTGCTAGTCTCGCTGTTTGCGGCGGAGTACGCACCGCGCCGCCTCTTCCCCATGATGGAAGAGGACGACAAACCCATAAAGCACAGCTGGCTCTGGATGGGCGCGGGCTTCTTCGCGGTGATGGGGCTACTTCTGCTCTACCTATCGCGAATACCCAACTGCCTCCACTACTTCGCGAGTTTCTACTTCCCAAAGCGATACTCCTCCGACTCGTATCAGATGCGCCAACACTTCTACGAGTGGATAAATGGGTTCTATGCCCTGTCGATTCCGTTTACGTTCGGAGTTTTGGGGACGCTCTGGCTGGCGTGGAAGCCTCGCCATCGCACCGACCTGTTTGTAAGCCTGTTCGCGTTGATGTATGCGTTTATCATCTTCTGGGTTCCCG
>JAPLCR010000586.1:0-4971 GCA_026392135.1 Armatimonadota bacterium | reverse complement strand
TTCTGGGTTCCCGCTCGGTTCTACTGGCGCTACTTCGTAACCGTGACCCCGATATTCTGTATCGCTGTAGGGGTGTGGTGGGAGCGATTCCGTGCTGTAGAGAGACCCGCCGCGCTTCGCGGCATAGTGAATATCTTCCAAACGCTTTTCACGCTGGTCGCTATCGCCTCGCTACTCCTCTACCATATCAAGGAAAGCCCGACCCCGGAGCCGTATCAGGTG
This sequence comes from Armatimonadota bacterium, assembly GCA_026392135.1. Taxonomy (GTDB): domain Bacteria; phylum Armatimonadota; class Chthonomonadetes; order Chthonomonadales; family Chthonomonadaceae; genus CAIJLM01. The sequence goes on along the minus strand of JAPLCR010000586.1, from coordinate 4,749 downwards.
GCTCTGTTGGCTCTGGATAAGTGCCCTCAGCCGGTCTTCGCGCTCGACCCTATCTGGAATGTAGTCTCTGGTAAGGAGTTGAGGGTGTGGGAGCATCTGGGAGGGGATGTCTTCGGGCGGCAGATTGCAATGAAGGCAGACCCGAAAGCGACGATAGCCTTGATTGATAGTTGCCCATCTGTTGTACTTGACCACGATTCGTGGCTCTTCTTACGCGAGATACCGGAGATAGAAGCCTTCATCCGCAAAACATACATTCGGGTCTATCGCAACGCGAAGCCGAACGATAAGATGTATATTGAGGTTCTTAGCCATCGGTAAGGTTTTAGGTTATACTAGATTTGTGTAGCAGCGAAAGATGTTTCCACAGGAGAGAAACGGCATGACCATTACGATTGAACTCACACCAGAAGAGGAGGCGCGGCTTAGAGCGCAAGCGGAGAAAGCCGGTTCTGATATTGCCACTTTCGCCCGTAAGTGCCTTATGGGAGAGAGTGAAGGGCAGACATGGGGTAGCCGAATGCTCGCCCAATGGACAGAAGAGGGCATTATCGGGATGTGGGCGGAGCGTGAAGATATAGAGGAGACCTGCCGTAAGTTCCGAGAAGGGCGGCTTATCATGACTGAGGGCGAAGGATGAGCGATTTGCTTCTTGACGCGGACATTCTCATTGACCTTGTGCGGGGCGTTCCTAATGCCAAGGCGTGGCTTGCCTCCTTGCAGGAAGCACCCTTCGTCTCTTGCTTTGCGGCTCTTGAAGTGCTGGCAGGGAGTAGAGACAAGCAGGAACGCCTCAAGGTTGAGCGTCTTCTCTCCGCTTTCCCGCTACTCTATCCTACAAAACCCGATATTGACTACGCTCTTTGGAACTATTCGCAGTTCAGCCTATCCCACGGCGTGGGAGCCATTGACACGCTTACGGCTTCACTCGCTGTCAATAGGGGCTTAACCCTCGTTTCACGGAACGCGAAACACTTCACGCCGCTCCCTAACTTGAAGTTTCTTGCGCCCTACACACGATAAGAGCGTTTGGAGTCAGTTTGAAGATAGCCAAAAGTAAAAGCCCTCGGTGAGATATTAGGTATACTGGATTTGTGTGGCGGCGAAAACGATTTTCAGAGGGAGGGAAGCGGCATGACAATCACGATTGAACTACAACCCGAACAACAAGAGCGAATCGCAACGGAGGCGCGAAAGCGACGGCTGAGCGTAGAAGAGTATCTTTCTCGCGCTATCGCTGGAGAGTTTCCTATCCCGCCCCCTAAGAGAACTCCTGCGGAGGCTATTGACGCATGGGAACAGGAGGGTATCGTTCCAATATGGAATGACCGCCCCGAAGACAGCCCCGAATTGGCGCGAAAACTTCGCACAGGGCAATTCAGGAGAGAGGCGTAGTGAGCGACTTTACGAAACACCTCCTTCTTGATACGGACGTGATGATTGACCTTATAAGGCAACGCCCTCCCGCTTTGAATTGGCTACGCTCCCTTCCTGACTTTCCGGTTGTCTCTTGCTTTACGGCTTTAGAACTATTGGGCGGCAGTAAGGACAAACATGAGTACCGGGTCTCAGAGCGGCTCCTAATGAACTTTCCTATCCTCTATCCGATGCGGGAAGATTTAGAGAGGGGTATCACCGACTACACTCCTTTTTGCCTATCGCATGGAGTGGGCTTTCTAGATATACTTATCGCCTCCGTAGCGGTAGGGCATGACTTCACGCTTGCCACCTTCAACGCAAAACACTTTGGAAACCTGCCAAACCTGCGGACAGTCCAGCCTTACACAAGATAGGTAGGCGAGGCGAACTTCTCGAAGACAACACCCCTTTTCACAGGGAGTAAGGACAGCGCACTATGAAAAAGATTTTTTGCCTATTGGTCATTTTCGCTTTATTTATGGCTCCTGCCTCGACATTGCCTCAAGATGGAAAAAGTTACCGACAGCGGCAGCAGGAACGCCTCTTGCCTTACGAGGTATTAAGCGATTCTATATATTAGTAGAAGAACTACAGGCTAATGCTAAGAACGTCGACCTATCAGACAAAGATATTGAGGGCGCTGTTGAGTTACGTATGCTGGAGGCTGGCGTGAAATTGGCTACAAGGGACGAGTGGCTCCACAGTCAACCCGGAACGGTTAGCCTATACGTTAATCTCAACTCAGTAGCAACAACCAACGCTCCACTATTAGCTTACCACTTAGAAGTGCAGGTTCAGAGTGATGGGGTATTCACTCACGGAGGAAGGCAAACAAAAGTTTTCGGTGCCACTGTTTGGAGGCGTTTTAGCACGGGCTTTGTGGGCACGTCTATTGCCAAAGAAAATATTATTAGTAATGTTAGAGAACAAGTCGAAAGGTTCTTGTTGGATTACTTGAAAGCCAACCCGAAAAATTAATTCGTGATATACCTACCTACCATGTAGTCTTCTCGGCACATCTCTTTGAAGGCACTTATTTACGATGCGACTCTCTCCATGCCTCATGCCTGTTTTCCAACAGCTTATATAGCGATGCATCTTCATCAAAAAACGGGTTTTTGTATTCTGGTAAATCGAGTTGCGAACTCCACAGTAAAACGTGTTCTATATACTCGTTCCAATCGTGCATAATCCAGACTTCATCGCATTGCTGGTCTAAGTGCTTTTTCATGTAATCTATGACTGGTTGCGCGTAGATTGTTTTGTGCGCTCTCCACATTTCGTTGTTCTCAAGTAACAAGAGCCGAACGGCTGGAGGCTCTATGACGCGGTCTTTGAGTTTCGGTAGTTTTGAGCGTAAAGCATTTTCGAGACGAACGAATACTTCTGCCTCTGTTGGTTTTGTTACCATTGCCTCTACTGGTTCTTCTGCATCTGTTTCTGTGGGTTCGTCCTCAAGATAACGCCCCCAATATATTTTTCCTACCCCATTTGGCGCATCTAAAGCGGATGCACGAAGTACTTTGGCGCAACCGTCTACACTAAACGACTGAACCATTTCTGTTATTTGCGCCTCATTTTGCTGAAACCATGTAGATAAAGCGTCCCCAATTTTCTGAGCCTGCTCTCGCATCGGATAGTCGCTCGGATAGCCGTAAGGTAGCGAGAGTGAATAAATCCGACTTTCAATGGGCTTCATGTCATGGAATCGTTTCTCAATGCTTCTGAACCCCACATCATGGTATCTTTTATCAGGCAACTCGTCGAAGGTCGTATGTTCCACAACAAGCCTAATGGCTCCCAAAGAATAGACTCCATCTACTGCTTTCCCATTCTGTCTCTTTTGGGTAGCATCGGGACGTTCTATTAGGGTAGCCTCAGTGTTGAGTTCGCCCGCATACCAATCCACAAAGCGGTCTGCCGCTTGCTGGTCGGGCTGTAGAGGTTTTTCTGTTTCGTACCTATACTGCATAATTTTCCTCAAATGGGGCAGGCATCACGCTCCCGCTTTCGGAAACAAGTCCACGACAGGCAAAATACCGTTCGGGCGAGAGAGGGGGGCTACCGTGTCCCCCGCTTGTAATACCGTGACTGCCGCGTACCCCTCATTGGTAGGTTGGCGGTGAACGAGGAGACGTTCGCCCTGTGATATTTAGTACATAGACTATACCCGAATTGCGGGCTTTGCAGAAACGGATTTCGCTCTCTAGTAAGAGTTCACTCTTTTGAGAATGAACCGCAAAACACGCCCAAAAACCCCAAACTTGGAACTCTTCGCACAGGCTTCTAATCTCAAACCACGAAGGCTCCTCTCCCTATTGTAACAAGCCTATCGCAGGAACTGACCACCTGACAAACAAGTCCTTCTCCCAAACTTGGGAGAGGGATGCCCTAAGGGCAGGGTGAGGGCTAGGAAAGGCAGGGGGAGGTTACATGAAAATATGCAAGATGCACCACCTCCCTCTCGATACGGACGCGGTAATCTGGCGCGAATTCCATGCACAAAGTACAGTACCGCACAGGCTGCTCCTATCCCGAACGCACGCTAACTTAAAAAGAATTAATTACATTTTAAGACAACTTTAAGCAACATCCCTTAAAATAGAATCTGTTATTCTTGTTTTATGCCCTCAAGTACTCTGCCCTATCCGCATAGCATAGGAGATTTTATGAAAGTCCTTTTTTTGCGTCCGTATGCCCTATTAGTACTCTGCCTTGTCCCCGCTACTCTCATCGCGGGATGCCATGACACCACGATGAAGGCGATGGGGGCTCCTCTTGCCTCTGCCTCCCTTATAACAGTAAAAGAGGTTACAGCTGCCAAGGGGAAAACGGTTCTCGTAAAAGGAACCATGATAGAAAAATGCCCCGTTGCAGGCTGTTGGTTCAAGCTCCAAGATAAATCCGGTATCGTCAAAATTGATACCAAAGCAGCAGGGTTTGTGGTAACGGAAATTCCCCTCAACACCGAAATCACGGTAAGCGGAAAAGTAGAAGACGGAGCGAGTCCTAGCGTTCTGGCAACCGGAATCCGCTATCAATGAGAAGCCGCCTCTTCCTTGGCTCCGTACTCTCCGCCGTAACTATCACAGGAGTCATCGCTCTGGTAGTTCCGCGCCTTACCGCTCCCCCGCACCTTGAAGAGGTAGATGCCTCAGCAAGTGCCTTAGCGAAGAAGTACGATGCTCCTTCGGGGCTATGCCCTTGGCGTAATCCGGCTGCCGACCTCAAAGCGTTTTTTCCTACCGCGACCTCTACCCGCGAAGAGCTACTCTCTCTCAGCAGATACACTACGGAGATAGAGAAGCAGATTCACCGTAAGGCGACAGG
>JAPLCR010000565.1 GCA_026392135.1 Armatimonadota bacterium | reverse complement strand
GTTCACCCTGTTTAGTGAGAGGTGTAAAGTGACTTAGCGCAATCGCTAAAGCATCCAACACCGACGACTTGCCGCAACCATTCGCGCCGACAAGCACGGTGGTCTGCGTTTTGCTCAGGTCGAGCGTCAGCGACTCGAAGCCGCGAAAGTTCGTAAGCTGTAGTTGCGTGATTTTTAGCAAGCGGTTACCCCATTCCCAAACACTTCCTCAGATACCAGCCCGTATGGCTTCCCTCAATGGCGGCTATCTGTTCCGGCGTACCCTCCCCGATAACTCGCCCTCCGCCCTCGCCCCCTTCAGGTCCCATATCAATCAGCCAGTCGGCGGTCTTTATCACGTCGAGGTTATGCTCAATCACCACCACCGAGTTGCCTGTACTCACAAGACGGTCAAGCACCCCTATCAGTTTCTCCACGTCCGCGAAATGGAGTCCCGTCGTCGGTTCGTCCAGAATGTAGAGCGTTCGCCCTGTGGGACGTTTCGCCAGCTCTGAGGCGAGTTTGACCCGTTGCGCTTCGCCGCCCGAAAGCGTTGTCGCGGGCTGACCGAGACGGATATAGCCCAAGCCGACATCGTTCAGAGTGCGGAACTTGCGTCCGATAGGCGGAATCGCCTCAAAGAAGTCTACCGCCTCCGAAACCGTCATATCCAGCACATCCGAAATAGATTTACCCTTGTATTTTACCTCTAGCGTCTCCCGATTGTAGCGCCGCCCCTTGCAGACTTCGCAAGGAACGTAGACATCTGGCAGAAAGTGCATCTCAATTTTAAGGATACCGTCGCCTTTACACGCTTCGCACCGCCCGCCCTTCACGTTGAATGAGAAGCGTCCTTGCTCGTAGCCTCGCACTTTTGCGTCCTGCGTTTTGGCGAACAGGTCACGAATTAAGTCGAAGACTCCTGTGTAGGTCGCGGGGTTAGAGCGTGGAGTACGCCCAATGGGGGACTGGTCGATGTCAATCAGTTTGTCGATCTGCTCGATGCCTCGTATCTCGTCGTGCGCCCCCCACACCGCGTGGGAGTGGTGAATGTGTTGCATGAGGCGTGGGAAAAGCGTCTCCTGTATCAGCGTGGACTTGCCGGAGCCGGACACTCCTGTCACCGCTACGAACAGCCCTAGTGGAATCTTGACCGTCACATTTTTGAGGTTGTTTTCGTGTGCATTGACTATCTCAAGGCAACGTTCGGTTTGAGGGCGGCGAGTCTTAGGGATTTCAATTTTACGCACCCCGCTTAGAAACTGCCCCGTTATGCTGTTTGGGTTCGCCTTCACCTGCGCGACGGTTCCCTCTGCCACCACGTAGCCGCCATGTTCGCCCGCCCCGGGTCCAATGTCGATAAGCCAGTCGGCTACCTCCATCGTCTCCTCGTCATGCTCTACAACAAGAATGGTGTTTCCAAGTTCACGGAGGTGCTTGAGAGTGCGAATCAGTTTTGAGTTGTCACGTTGATGCAGACCGATGCTAGGCTCATCCAAAATATAGAGAACGCCCATCAAACCAGAGCCTATCTGCGTCGCGAGCCGAATGCGTTGCGCTTCTCCCCCCGCTAAGGTCGCGGCGGCGCGGTCGAGCGTCAGATACGAGAGACCGACATCTATCAGGAAGCCGACACGGGTCTTAATCTCCTTGACTATCTGTCGCCCAATCATCATTTCGCGGTCGGTCAGGTTCAGGTTCGCGAAGAACTGCGCGACACGCTCCAACGACATGGCGCACAGGCGCGAGATGTTCACCCCGCCAATCGTTACAGCGAGGGATTCCGGCTTGAGGCGTTGCCCTTTACATACCGGACAGGGAGTCGCCATCATGTACTGCCCCAAATCCTCTTTGATGTAGTCGCTACTGGTCTCCTTCATGCGATGTTCAAGCATAGGAAGAGCACCGCTAAAATCCGCCTCGAATTTGCGAAGCCGCCCGTTCTTGCTTTTGAACTCCACCGTTATTTCGCCCTCAATACCGAACATTAACTTCTCGTACTGCGGGGGCGTAAGGCTTTTCAGGGGCGTATTCAGAGTGAACCCCAGTTTTTTTGCCGCCGCCTCGAACAGGGCGCGAGTCCACTCGTTCATCGTCTCTTTGCCGGACTTCGCGTTAAAGGGGCGGAGTGCGCCGCCCATTATAGAGAGATTGCGGTCGGGTGCTATCAGCATTTCCGAGAACTTCGACTGATTCCCTAGCCCATGACACTCGGAACACGCCCCGAAAGGCGAGTTGAACGAGAACAGGCGCGGTTCTATCTCCTCGAAGTTGAACTCGCCATCCGTCGTCGTGAAGTTTTCGTTGAAGAGAATCTCCTGCTCTGCCTGCTCCGCGCTCGCCATGATGTGAACGACAGCCAGCCCTTTCCCGCGCTTGAGAGCCTGTTCCAGCGAATCTGTGACCCGCGAAATCAGCCCCTCCTTGATAACCAAACGGTCTACCACTATCTCAATAGTGTGTTGTTTGTAGCGTTCGAGGTTCGGAATCTCTTCGCTCAAATCCACAATCTCGCCATCCACACGGGCGCGAACGAAACCCTCTTTCAGAATCTCTTCCAGCTCTTTTTTGTATTCGCCCTTGCGCCCCCGCACTATCGGCGCGAGTATCTGTATGCGGCTTCCCTCCGGCAGACGCAAAATGCGTTCTACCATCTCCTCAATCGTTTGACGAATAAGCGGCTCGCCCGTTCGCGGGTCGTGGGGTATCCCTACCCGTGCATAGAGTAGGCGCAGGTAGTCGTATATTTCGGTGACGGTGGCAACTGTCGAACGGGGGTTTCTACTGGTGGACTTCTGGTCGATGGCTACTGCCGGGCTGAGTCCGTCTATCTGGTCTACGTCGGGCTTGTCGTGTTGCCCTAGAAACTGACGTGCGTAGGCAGAGAGGCTCTCCACATAGCGGCGTTGCCCCTCGGCGTAGAGCGTGTCGAACGCCAGAGACGATTTACCGGAGCCGCTCAAGCCTGTAATAACGACGAGCTTATCGCGGGGTATCTCGATATTGATGTTTTTGAGGTTGTTTTGTCGTGCACCACGCACGCGAATCGCGTTACGATTGGGGAGAGTATCGTCGTGGGATTGCGCCGCGATTTGCGCCAACCGCCGCTCTTCGTCGGCGGATTCTCGCTCTATTTCAGACCCTTTAGTCGCCATATTTCGTTTGCCTCTCTTCCCGTTTTATTATGAGGAGTCGGGATTTTGGGGGAGTTATATGGAAGAGATTTTAGCACGGTGCTGGTATTCAGAAATAGTAGACACGCCAAAAAAACGTAGAAAAGTGGCAACTATTTTCCTCCCTACCGCTACGCTCTTTGAACGTCATCTTAACCCTCTGCTTTTTAGGGTTCAAGGGCAGGCAGGCAAGGGGTTAGAGTAGAAAACCTGGAGCTTGGGAGCGATTGCGCTCTCTAGTCCCATCTCAATCCCTACCTGTGCTGTAAGGTTTCCGCACTGACCCATCCACCCCTCCCCACTTTTACAAGGGGAAGGGCGAATACACCGTATTAGAACAGCTCTTGAGTGACTGTGCAAAAAGCTCATGCCCCGCGTCGTTTGGGTGGTTGATAGAGTTGCTGAGGAGAGTCATGTAAGGAGTGCCCTCCTTAACCAGATGCCCCCAACGGAGAGAAGCGTCTGCCACTGCTACTCCATGTTTTGCACAGAACTGGCGTACCCCAGTTACGTAGGGGCGAGGGTCGGTCTCCACACGTTCGGTGTTGCTACTCATCCAGTCGGGGCGAACGTAGTGCGGGGTCGATTTCACCCACTCCGCGCCTATCTCCTGAAATCGCTTGAGGAGATAGGAGTATTTCTGTTCTACTACGTCTGGCGACATCCATGCGTCGTTTACAAACTCCATCACAATCAAATCGGGGCGTTTAGAGATAACGGCATGGTCAAAATTGAACTCCGCTCCGGGCGGTTCGTTTAAGAAACTGTCTGTGTTGCGCCCGCCCCATCCTGCCGTCGTCAGGCGAATGTTGGACTGCGGAAACCGCTTTTTGAGGAGGGCAACAAAGCGACTCTGATACTGCTTTTCAACGGAACTCGCCTCACCCCCTGCCGTCACGCTGTCTCCCCATGCCAGTATATGAAGGGGTTCTCCTGAGGTTAGTTTACGGTAGGTTTTGGGCAGAGAGTGTTGCGCTGTGTTCTCACCGCTACGCTTTGTGAGTGGGTAGACGGGTTCGATTATCGGATATAGGCTGGTTTCGTTGAGGCGTTTGAGGTTTCCGGGAAGCCAGATATTCGCAAGACGGGTCTCTTTTGTGGTGATGGTAGGTGCTTGTGGAGTTGCATTGTGCGCCTTGCCTTCACGTAGAACCACCTTTCCGCCCTTCTCTACAACCACTGAATCGATGCGCCCCCATCCGCAAACATAGTCTGCCCAGATAGGTGTGTTTTCGGGAATCCCTCCCTCCATGCGCCCGAATGTCGCCCAATGTGCCTCTAGGTCGTAGTCTTTTTCCATCTGATACGTGGAGCCGCTACCGGGCGCGGACTTCAAGACAAGGCTACCCGCTACAAGCATACCGGGGGAAGTTGTCTCCGCAGTCGCGAGCTGTTTTAGTTTTGCACCGCGCCCCCAAGGGGCGGCTTTGGGGTTGTAGACAGGAAGTGCGTCGTACTTTTCATCTTTAACAGTCAGAATGGTTGTTGGCGTTACCTTTAAGGCTGTATTGTGCGTGATACGGACACGTTTCCGCCCTGTCAGGAAGATTCCTGCCGACACCTCTATCTCCCACTCTCCGGTTATCCTGATTTGTGCCTGCTCTTCACGCTCCATTGCGATGGCTCCTTTGGCGGTTGTCCCAAGTAGTGTTACGGCACACGCCTCTTTCAAAAAGGTTCGTCTGTCTCTCATTACATCTCCTCTATTTTAGTGCGGCGAAGACGCGATTCGTCACGCCGTTTCTTAGAAATACAGTCTGTTCTTGCGGGGTGGGGGAATTGGTAGAGGCGAAGAAGAGGGCTTTTCCGTTGAGAATATCCGCTACCCCGATAACGGTGTCTATCCCCGCGTGTCCGAAAACTGTAGGCGAACTCTGCTCTCAAAAGCCAAACCAGTCGTGTCCGCCCTGCTTCGCCCCTTTACCCCGCAACAGTATGCCAAGCCCCCATGTTTCGTGGGTGGGGTTTTTTCCGCCGCTTAGAGCCTTTTCTATTTCGCGGGCATACTGTACGCTGTGCATCTCCATCAAAGTTTTTTTGAGTAGAAGCCGCTTAGAGCCCCACATCCCCCAGTTAAGATGGAGTTGGAGTACCTTAATAGCGTCTCTGGGAGTGCCGGAACAGCCTCCTGCGGGGTGCCCTGCAAAAGCCGCAAATGCCTCTTTGAGGGTCTGCGGCAGCTGTGCAGGAACGGGTGTGAGCGCGAAGGGGGTTCCTGCGGGTGGGATGTCAAAGTTGAGCGTCTTTGCACCAATGGGGTCGAACAGCCGCTCCTTGCATATCTCCTGCCAGGGTTTGCCGCCGGAGACGCGCCGTGCCGCCTCCGCGCACGCGAACATACCTGACAGAGCATGATACGCCGTTTTGGAGCCCGGCTCCCACTCTGTTTGAGCGAGGCAGAGCGTTTTAACGGCTATGCGCCAGTCGGCTTCCGTTCCCACGCCTGCAAGCGGAACCGCGGGGATTCCTGCGGAGTGGGTGAGGAGATGGCGAAGCGTAATTTTGTCTTTGCCGCCACCTATAAACTCTGGGATATAGGTGCTGACAGGGCTGTCGTAGTCCAGCAATCCATCCTGATGTAGCATCGCTATTACCGTCGCCGTAATGAGTTTGGAGAAGGAGAAGAAGACATGGCGTACGTCACCGTTCAGCTCAACTTGCCTCTCTTTAAGGCTCGTATAGTTGCCCATATACCGCTCGTAGACAACTTTTTGGTCTTGCATAGCGACCAGCGCCGCCCCCGGTATGAGTCCTCGTGCCTTTTGAGTGTCAAGAAAGGCGTTCACCTCCGCCCAACGCGCCTTGTCTTGCGGCGCGAGAAACGCGCTTCCTGCTACTGCCATTAGTAACTCCCTGCGTGTGCCGCGTAGTTGTGCCATGCGTACTCCTCCTGAAAACGTTGCTTCTCTGTTCAACATTTGGAATGGAAACCCCTGCCTTAATACAGAACATAGGGGCTTTTGCACGACCTAATCACCAGCGCATTTTTCGCAAACAGAGGGGCTTTCAGTCAGTCTCTCCCAGTTCTGCCCTTTGCGGAGGGCTTAGAGGGAGTGGCTTTGAGGAGTGCAAGTATTTCAGTGGAGTACAAAGGAGAGGGCAGCGGCGTTAGCCGCTCCCCTCTCTGCACTCTCAATCCGCAAATCCAAACCTACCTGTCGCGCTCTTTGCCGTCGCCGATAGCGGCTTGCGCGGCGGCGAGGCGGGCGATAGGAACGCGGAACGGCGAACAGGAGACGTAGTTCAGACCGATACGGTGGCAGAACTTCACGCTCTCCGGCTCTCCGCCGTGCTCTCCGCAGATACCGAGTTTGATGTCGGGGCGAACGGGCTTGGCACTGGCGACAGCCATCTGCATCAGTTTGCCAACTCCCGTCTGGTCGATGCTCTCGAAGGGGTCTATCGCGAGGATTTTCTGTTCGAGGTAGGGGATGAGGAACTTGCCTGCGTCGTCACGCGAATAGCCGAAGGTCATCTGCGTGAGGTCGTTGGTTCCAAAGCTGAAGAACTGCGCGTGTTCGGCGAGTTGGTCAGCGATAAGCGCGGCACGCGGAATCTCAATCATCGTGCCGAACATATACTCCAGTTCGATACCGGAAGCGTCAATCACCTCTTTCGCCACGCGCTCAAGGAGGGTCTGCACCGTCTTGAGTTCGTTCACGTGTCCGACGAGCGGAATCATGATTTCAGGAAGGACAGTGATACCGCGCTTCTTGACAGCGACAGCCGCTTGAAGGATAGCCTTCGTCTGCATGACCACGATGCCCGGCATAACGATGGAGAGGCGGCATCCGCGTAGTCCCATCATCGGGTTCGATTCGCGCATACTCTCAACGGTAGCGAGAAGCTCCCGCTTCGCTTCTAGGTCTTTGTGATGATGTCCCTTCGCTTCGAGGGTAATAATCTCTGCGAGGAGAGTCTCATGGTTCGGAAGGAATTCGTGTAGCGGTGGGTCTATGAGGCGAATGGTGACGGGCTTACCGTCCATAACCTCGAAGATACCCTCAAAATCCTTCTGCTGAATGGGCAGGAGTTGGTCGAGTGCGTTCTGGCGCGTCGCCTCATCTTTGGCAAGAATCATCTCCTGCACGATGGGAAGGCGCTCTTGCTCAAAGAACATATGTTCGGTACGGCAGAGACCAATGCCCTCTGCACCGAGGTCTAGTGCCTGTTTTGCATCACGGGGGTTGTCGGCATTGGTACGAACTTTGAGGGTTCGGAAGCCATCCGCCCACTCCATCAGTTCGCCGAAAGAGCCGCTAACTTCGGGAGCAATGAGGCGAAGCGCACCGACATAGACTACTCCCGTAGAGCCGTCTACTGTGATGATATCGCCCTCTTTAAGAACGGTATCACCCACACGCACCTCTTTTGCCTCTGCATCTACACGGAGGGTCTCTGCACCCACAACGCAGGGGATACCAAAGCCACGCGCCACGACTGCGGCGTGAGAGGTTTTGCCTCCGCGTGCGGTCAGTACGCCCTGTGCGGCGAGCATACCGTGAACGTCGTCAGGGTTTGTCTCATCACGAACGAGAACGACTTTCTCACCCTTACCGCCATGTCCGCCCAGTTCGGCGGCGGTATCGGCATCGAAAACGATTTTACCAACGGCGGCTCCAGGGCTTGCCGCAAGACCAAATGCGAGAACGTCTGCGCCTTTAATCGCGTTCGGGTCTATGCGGGGGTGGAGTAGTTGGTCGAGGTGTGAACCTGTCACGCTATTGACAGCTTCCTCTTTACTGATTAAGCCCTCATGAACGCGCTCAACCGCAATTCGGACAGCGGCAGGTCCCGTTCGTTTTCCAGAGCGGCACTGCAACATGAAGAGCCGTCCATGTTCAATGGTGAACTCAATGTCCTGCATATCTTTGTAGTGTGATTCGAGGCGGTCGCAGATGCTGATAAACTGGTCGTAGATGGCAGGGTTCTGCTTCTGTAGCTCGGCAATCGGCACAGGAGTACGTACACCCGCAACCACATCTTCACCCTGCGCGTTCATCAAGTACTCGCCAAACATCACCTTTTCGCCAATGGAAGGGTCGCGGGTAAAGGCTACACCCGTGCCGCAGTCTTCGCCGGCGTTGCCGTATACCATAGATTGAACAGTGACGGCAGTTCCGATTTCGTCGGGTATCTTCTCGGTGCGGCGGTAGACGATAGCGCGGTCGTTGTTCCATGAGCGGAAAACGGCTTCAATGGCGAGTTGGAGCTGCTCGTAGGGGTCGGTGGGGAATTCACGCCCAGCATGGTCTTGCACGTACTGTAGGAACTGTTCGCTGATAGTTTTAAGGTCGTCAGCATCAAGTTCGAGGTCGTTGGTAACGCCTTTTTTATTTTTGTATGCCTGAAAAATATCGTTGTCAAAATGGTGCTTGCTGAGACCAAACGCGACATCAGAGAGCATCATAATGAGGCGGCGGTATGCGTCGTAGACAAAGCGGGGGTTGCCCGTCTCTGCGATGAGCGCGGCGATGGTGGTGGGGTTGAGTCCGAGGTTGAGAACCGTATCCATCATACCGGGCATAGAGAACTTGGCACCAGAGCGAACGGAGACAAGTAACGGCTTTTCGTTTCCGCCAAAAGAGCGGTTCATTTTGCCCTCTACGGCAGCAACGGCTTGCTCTATCTCCGCCATGAGTTCACTAGGAAGTGCCTTGCCTAAAGCGTAGTACTCGTTGCAGGTATCGGTGGTGATGGTGAAGCCGGGGGGAACGGGAAGGTCAATTTTGGTCATCTCGGCGAGGTTTGCGCCTTTGCCGCCGAGCAGGTCACGCATGGACTTGTCGCCCTCTTCAAACAGGTAGACCCGTTTGGTCATTACGATAGGTACTCCTTCTTATTTTCTTGCGTCGTTGCATTTTACGGGGTCGCTCGCGAAAATTCGGAGGCGAACTGGGCAACGCACGTGAGTGATGTGCTTAACCTCACTATTCTACCCAATAAAGTACGAATGGGTAAATAGTATTGCGGAGCGGCTTGCAATATTTATGTTTTGAAGCATGATTGCGCGTACTTTTGGATACAAGTCGTCTCCCTTTTCGTGATAGATCTCCTGAAAGGAGATTCTGCAACCAAAATCGAGGTGGAGTGACAACAAAATCACCTTGAACAGCTCATTTGCGCCTTGACATTACTCCCGTATTCGCATATAATTTGCTAACTGTAGCGGAAGTTGTCACGTTTATTCCGATGATAGCAAAAGCACACGATTAATAGGCATAGAACTGGAGGTATCGGTGAAAAATAGGAATGAATGCTGTATGCGTACTGCCCCTGTTCCCTCACTTTTGGGGCGTTTGTTAGCGGCATGGCTTACGGTTAACCTGCTCGCCCTATCGCAAACGGCAAGGGCTGGGGAAGCCATCGCACTTCCCACGTTTAGATCAGAAGACAATTATATGATACTCTTCGCGTTAGCGTCTGGTATCCTCTCTGTAGTTGTCGGGCTGATCTGGCGGAAGCAGATAGCCGACCAGAGCCCGGGCACTCCGAGTATGGAGGAGGTTGGAAAAGCGATACGTGATGGTTCGCTCGCGTACCTCCGCCAGCAGGTTAAGCTGATGATTCCGCTTGTGGTGGTAGTTGCGGTTGGTCTCTTTTTTCTATACCGAGGACAGAGCGCACTCGGCTACGGTACATCGGAAGCCTTTGGAGTTGCGCTGTTCTTTGTTTTGGGGGTACTAGCCTCCTACGGTGCAGGGTATGTGGGTATGGGGATGGCGACTATTGCCAACCAGAGGACAGCGAATCAGGCACGAACGACTTTTAAGGGAGCTTTAGAGACCGCTTTTAGAGCAGGTGCTGTCTCCGGTATGATGACAGTAGGACTTGGACTTATCGGTGCTTGCCTCGTCTTCCTTTTTTACCGTGAGAAGGCGATGCTTATTCTGGTTGGCTTCGGCTTTGGAGGTTCGCTAGCGGCACTCTTTATGCGTGTTGGCGGCGGTATCTTTACGAAAGCCGCCGATGTGGGTGCTGACCTCGTGGGTAAAGTGGAGGCTGGTATACCTGAAGATGACCCGCGCAACCCCGCGACCATTGCAGACAATGTGGGCGACAATGTGGGCGACTGTGCGGGTATGGCAGCGGATGTGTTCGAGAGCTATGAGGTCACACTGGTTGCGGCGATTATCTTAGGCGCGGCAGTTATACCAACGGAGTTATGGACAGGTAATGAGTTGCTCAGAGCCAGTGCCCTCCAACTGGTGATGTATCCGCTTATTGTTCGTGCCGCGGGTGTGTTTGCTTCGATTATCGGCGTTCTGTGCGTAAAGGCGACGACATGGTCGCGATGCAGCCCATTAATAAGGGCTTTAATATCTCGGCGGCAATCGCGACACGTCTCTTTGGAATTGGCTCTTACCTGTACTTTAAGGAGGGGCTACTACTACCCAACGGGATAAAGTACGAATGGTGGCGTTTCTTCCTATGTACCTTCTTAGGAATCGTACTCGCTGTGGTTATTGGGCGTATGACGGAGTACTTCACCTCCGTAGACAAGAAGCCTGTCTCAGAAATTGCGATAGCCTCGCAAGCGGGACCTGCCCCAATGATCATATCGGGCTTTTCGCTAGGGCTTGAGAGCTCCGTATGGAGTGCTCTTGCAATCGCCATTACGCTTATGTTTGGGCTGTTCATTTTCCCCGATCACCCTCTCTTAGCCGCGTATGGTATCGCTCTGGCAGGTTTGGGACTGCTTACAACTACCGGATATATTCTCGCAATGGATACCTTTGGTCCCATCACCGATAACGCGAACGGTATCTTCGAGATGTCGAAAGTGTTAGAGGAAGACCATAAAGCGGGGAATATCGGAGCGAAAGGCGGTATCTCCGGCGATCGTATCGTCACTAAGCTGGATGCCGTTGGCAACACGACCAAAGCCTTGACGAAAGGCTTTGCGATTGCGACTGCGGTGATTGCGGCAGTCGCTCTCTTCCGCTCCTTTATGGCGGATGCACACCTCCTACCGCCCGAAACGGCGCAAGGTTGGGCAGACATTGCAAAAGAGTTAGCAGAGGGGCGTGTTGTCGGTATTCCGCTTAACGTTCCCGAAGTCTTCATCGGCTTGCTTATTGGTGGGGCGGCTCCCTACCTGTTCTCTGCATTCTCTATTAAAGCCGTAGGACGCGCTGCATTTGAGCTGATCCATGAGGTACGCCGGCAGTTCCGTCACGACCCAGGTATTATGCTCGGAACCAGTAAACCAGACTATGCGCGGTGCGTGGCTATCGCTACGGCAGCGGCACAGAGAGAGTTGCTGGGACCAGGCATTCTTGCTATCGGGCTTCCTATTCTCGTTGGTTTTGGATTGGGCTTCCGTAGCCCGAACGTAGGAGCAGCGGCACTGGGCGGCTATCTCGCGGGAGCCATCGTTAGCGGTCAACTGCTGGCGGTGCTACTCTCGAACTCCGGTGGTGCTTGGGATAACTCGAAGAAGAAGATAGAAGACGGTATGTTTGGCGGAAAGGGTTCTGAAAACCACAAAGCCGCTATTATCTGCGATACCGTTGGCGACCCCTTCAAAGACACGGCGGGACCTGCTTTGAACCCGCTTATCAAGGTGAT
>JAPLCR010000248.1 GCA_026392135.1 Armatimonadota bacterium | reverse complement strand
TTCATAGGGTGAGTAGTTACCTCCGTTCAACCATTTGAGGAACCTGGGGTCGGTGATAACGAATATCCCTATCCCGAGTAGAAACGTTTGGAGCGATGTGTCCATAGGGTTCATGTTGTTAAGGTTTGTTGTAACTGGATGCACGACCTAACATCCATCAATTATTATTATATATCAATAATTATGATTGTCAAGGGGTTGACAAACAGGTTTGAGAGGTGTAGTATCTGATATAGGAAAAGATGATTTATCCGCTAACTTCGCTCGTATGCCAACCCTCTTCAATCCCTCCCGTAAGCCCGGTCGCCCCTCCGTTCTCAACATAAAGATCACCACGGTCTATCTCACCCCAGAGCAGATAGCCTGGGGCAAGGCGCAACCCGGAGGACTCTCCAATACGCTGAGGCGTCTCCTGCACAACGCTATGCGTAAGAGCGGACGGTCGTAAAACGGCGCCAAAGCGCTTAACAAAAAACGCCTCGCTCCAATCTCTGGAACGAGGCGTTATGAGGATTGTCACTTCTTTGCGTATTTCGACGGAAGGCAGAGCCACTGGATGCGCTCCGCCTCCTCTTCCGTCAGCAAGTACATCGGCAACTCTGAGATACCCTCCATACAAGCCCGCCCAACTCGGTGCCATCCGTCTAGCTGAAGCATCTCTCCCTGAAAGGGCGCAAACAGGAGCGGTTTCGTTATGTCGGTCGTTTTCGCGTACTCCCAGTCCAGATTGTTGTAGATAGCGTCTATCTTCTCTCGCGTCACGCCATGCTCAATAAGTGAGAAGATTTCCAAAGGTCTTCCATCTCGCACAATCGCGTTGCCAACGGTAACGTCCCACGCTCTCAGGGTTCCGTCTTTCGCCTCGTGACTGAAACTCTCGTGCGCCATCATGAGGGAATCGAGGCGCATATAGTAGCAGGTCTTCACGTACATCGTTTACCATCCTTCCATTTCGGCAAGAAAAGAGCGGCTCGGTCAGGAGTGACGGAACCGCTCAATGGAGATTTGAGGTGGAGAGCAGTATTGCTACTCCTCCTCGAAACTAATCGCTCGCGTCGGCTTGGATACTACGAGGGTATCCAACGTCCCTTTCAGGTTCGAGAACCCCTCGTGAAGAGAGGCTCTCAATGCGGCGGAGGTACGCAGGGTCTGCGCGTCCACGCCGCTCAACAGCTCTTTCGCTCGCTTGACGACGTTCGAGAGTTCGGTGTCGTCGGTGAGGTTCCTCGCCTCGAAGGTCTCCAGAAACTCGGTCATATTCGTGACCAGCGTGTTCTTGAAGACTTTCGGCTTCGCCCCTTTGTCGTTCCCGCTCAGCCTATCTACCAGATGCTGAACGAGTTCGGACAGGTGGGTGCGAAGTAGAGCGCGAACCTCGTCCAACGCCTCCGCCCACTGGTGTTGCGCCTTCTCCTGCTCTTTGCGGAACATCTCGTGACTCACGGTTTTCAAGGTTCCGGGAACTGAAAAGGCGATGTACCTCCACTCCATGCGGAAGTTGGCTTCCATCCGCTCAGTAGAGGGATAGTCGCTCGCGTTAAACGCCGCCCGCAACCGTTTCTGCGCTTCCTCGATAAGCGAGGGATAGGCGGCGATAAAGGCGTTTGCGAGTTGTTTTCTCGTTTCTGCGAAGGCGTTGAGCTTCTCCTCAACCTCTTCCACCATTCCCAGTGGAACGAGATAGACTCCCTCCTTGAAGAGCGAGGGAAGGCATCTCGTGTAGAGGTATCTCCTTATCTCGCCGTCGTAGTGGGCGATAGTTTTGAGGTGTTCGCAGGAGAGGAGTATCTTCTGCGCCGAAATGAGGTCTTTATCCGCATCCACATCTACAAGACTTGCGGAGAGTTTGCGGCGATTACCGGGCTTGCGGAGGGACACCGCCACACAGATAGCCTTCTCAAACAGGTCGGGAGTTGTGGTAGCGGGCGTTGCATTAGGGAGAATAGAGGCGGGTTCCTGCGTGTGGACAATGCTCAATTCTATTGGCGGAACGCCGTTCTTCTCCGGTTTGGTCAGTTTGGAAGCGGTTGGAGCCTCCAATGTCGTTGTCATCTTGTCTTTTGTCCTTTCGTGTCAGGGCGTGTGTTTTGGGATGGGGAGCTGACACTCCTCCCAAACCCATGTTGTTGCAACCAGTCGCGCTCCGCAATGAGAGCGTCGTTTCGTAGAGGAAAAGTCCCTAACGCGGGACCGCCGGACGGACTCAAATCGGCAACCCATTCGGTTCCCTGTGGTTCAACATGGGAGGCTCTACAAAGCGTAGATTCTCCCTGTTCCATAAGGGGAGCGAGAGCGTCGTCCCATAGGAACTGGAGAGTTCCGTCAGGAGCGATTTCGAGCAGGCAGGCGTTGTTGGTTCCGTTGCTGGTATTCTTTCGTCTTCTCATCTCTGGTGGTCTCTCCTAGAGCGCGTTCTATGCCTTCGGTGAGAGCGGCGCATCCAGAGCCAATGTGACCCTGAACCTCCACTTTCACCCCGGCGTCTTTGTCTATCGTGATAACTATCGTCTCCATAAGTAGCTCCTATCTCTTTGTGCAGACGAGTCGCAGAGAACCGTCCTGTTGCAGGGACTGCGTAACGCGGTAGCCCTGCTTCCTCGCCTGTTTGGTTGCGACCTGAGCGGAGTACTGCTGACGAAGGCGACCCGCTTGCTTGCCAATCGCCTCCTCCAGCCCGTATCCCCCGCCCCAGAAGTCGTACATCAGGGTGTAGCCGGGCTTTCCATCTCTGCGCTTCACCACCCCGACCTCATAGGCTTGCGTATTGTCGCGGAGACGAATTGCGTGTTCGCATTTCCCCATATCCTCTGCGGTAAAGCCTTCCGGGAGGGGGTAGTCTCCGATGTGACGACCAAACCAGCGAAAGGTCTGTTGACCTTCCACAAACTCAAGTCCAAGAGCTTTGCAGGCAGATTCGAGTGCCTCCAAATCCTTGATATGCACCTCCACCGTAGCCACATGGCTCATGGCGATAACTCTCCTTTCTTACTCCTCGAAGTCAATGAGACGCCCCTTCTTCTCCGTTTTGGAAGAGGAAGAGGCGACAGGTTTGGTCTTTTGCGCCGACAGCGGCGAAGTGGCTGAAACCGCAGGAGTATTTCCCGCGATTCCCAGCCTCTCCGCTACCTCCTGCACCGTGAGTTTGCCGAGTAAAACGCTCTCAGTGTAGGGAGCGACCTGCCTTGTGTGTTTGCAACCCCGCGTCTGTCTCGTCTCGTAGGTTGTGGAACCCGACGAGGAGGGAAACGCCCACGCACCTATGATGTTGAGTGTCATATCTGTCACCCTCCTCATTCGCTACCAAAGGCGCGAGTTCCACCGGGTGAATTAGCGTGGTTCTTGTCGAAAACGCCGGGATACGACGCGCTAACGAACCGTCCCTGCGCTTGACTTCGTAAACCTTCAATCTGGTCTGCGGCGCTTTTGCTCACGGGAACGATATAGGCGGAAGCCTCCACAAGGGAGTAGTCCAGCCTATATGCTAACTCGCAACACTGCTTTATCTCCGCCCCCGTCCAGCCCTCATTTGGGGGTAGTGCGAGATTCTCATCTACCTCCAACGAAACGCCGTACTTTCTGAGATAGATGTCCCAGATAACCTTGCGCTCTTCGCTATCGGGTAGGTCGAAGAACATCGTGACCTCCTTGAAGCGTCGTCGTATCTCAGGAGCGAGGGCACTGAGGGAGTTACAGGTAGCAACAAACAGAGCGCGTCCCTGAGAGACCGCCTGAACCACATCCAAAGCCATCCGCAAGTTCGTTTCGCTCTCGCCAACTAATGAGGCTTTCATGCCACTGAGGTCGAAGGAGATGGTAGGAATGCCAACCGTGTTGCCAATGGCTTTCGCGACTGCCGACTTCGCCGCGCCGGGAGGTCCTAGGAAGAGACAACCCTGCGCCTCTTTGTCCTGCATCCAGGAGAGGAGCGTTCCAAGGAACGACTGCGATACGCCGGAACTATCTCCCATGGAACCCGCCAGAGCCTTCTCGATTTCGTCAATGAAGACGACTGCGCGAGGCGGCTCTTTGCCATTCACCAGACGTGTCAAAAACGTTTTCGCGTTCTGAACACCGCCAATATCTGCAAAGGTTTCGCCCCCTCGCCAGACCGAAAGTCCGGGGGTCTGTTCAATCATCTGGCGTTTTCGCTCCCAGAGGGAGGGAATATCCAGACCATTGGGGGTTATGGAGAGCGCAATCGCCTGTTCTGCAGGAAAGGCGGAGAGACCAATCGTCGCGTCCACCGCATGAATGACCGTCTCTTCACACAGTTCAGGGAGTGAATTCGTCGCATGAGCGCACTCGTATTGAGCGCGAACCAGCGTAGCCAGCTGCCCCGAGTTCGGCAGAGCCTCCTCCAGAACCCAGACATCCTGCACCAGTTCGGCGGGTAGGCAGGGGACAGGACACAGCAAGACGAGGGTTCTCTTATTGCTCTTGTACAAGTCCCTGAGATTCCAGATGGCTTGCGCGATAGCGGGTTGCTCGGTGTAGCGATGCGAGTTGTGGAGAAACAGGATAGTGCGTTCTGGCAGTTTCGCCGCGAGAATGAGCGCCTCTACCGGATTCTGGCTCACCTCTATCGCCTCAGAGCCAAAGAGAGCGAGCGCGGAGTTTCCTGCCTCATTAACGCCGGCGAGACCTCGAATAACGTCCCACTGAAGAAAGGGAGGCGGGTTCTCCTCAAATCCAGAAACAAGGGTTTCAATCGTGGAAGCCGGGTCGGGAGTGCGGATAGCGATAAGGGGAGTACTCACTCTCCTCGCCGCTTTGAAACGGTTCAATAGACAAGACATAGTGTGTCAAACCTCCTGAAGTTCGAGTTGTCAACGAGTCGAGAGGGCGAACCCTCTGTACCCTTTCACGGTAGCCGGGAGGCGGTCTTGTCAGCAATTGCCGTTGCTTGCACGCAACGCACTTCGCTTTCCGATATTTCAACACCTATGCTGTCTCTATAACGGGAAACCGAAACGCGGTCTCGTTGGAACCTGACAATAGAGGAATGAAAGGAGCGAAGCAAGATGTCTCAAGTGGTGATTGAAGTTCGAGGAGGCGTGTTGGAAAACATCTACTCCAACGCCAATGAGGTGGAGATTGTGGTTGTGGACAGGGAGAGCGGAGAAGTCGTCCTACAGGCGCACCGAATTTCCCCCTCCTGTCTCTCGGAACTGCCTTTTGAAATACGAGAGGCGCTCTCTGCAAACGCCTGTGGTATCTACAGAGAGGCGGTGGCGGTATGAAGTTTGTGAAGTGGGTTACGCTCACCCCGGAAGAGCGAGAAGCCGTTGGCGGAGGCATCCGACAAAACGGTTCCACTGTCGCCTCGTTTCCCGCCATAAAGGA
>JAPLCR010000336.1 GCA_026392135.1 Armatimonadota bacterium | reverse complement strand
CCGATTGCTGGACGATGATCGTCTGCAACTCAATTATCTGAGAAAGGAGTTGGTCGATAGTAGGGAGAGAGCTAGCTGACATCATTTTTCTCTATACGAACAGAGTATGGAAAAGATTCCCATAACCCTGAACTCTTACAACTTCCTTACCAACCCTCTACGAAACCGCGCAGTTATGGTATAATATATCTACTTGTGTGGTAAGTTATTAAAAAAACAAAACGCCCGACTCGTTCCGTGGCGGTATCGCCCACGCGCAGGCTCTCGCGTAGCGGAGCAATGCGCCGCGATACGGAGGTACACTTCGGGATGAAAACGTGCCTAAAGTGCCGATGTGGACATCACATCGCAAGCCGTGATGTAATGCAACGTAGAACAGTTCACTACGGTAAATCAAACTATGTCTACCTGAAATTTCGATGCTCGCACTGCAAAAAGCTAGGCGAACTCTACGTGAAGCCAGAGGACTGGAACGACAACCTCTTCCAGGTAGGCAAAGGCGAGATTACCCTCGCCGAGCAGAAGCGCTTCTCACATTTGGGAGACATCACTTTCGATGAGCTACGTACTGTACATAGCGAATTAGAGGGGCTTACTCGCATTCCGAGCAACCTTCTGGAAGAGTAAACTCTCTTTCAAAAGACAAACTACAGACGATTCCAAAACTAGGCGGTAGGGCAAAACCCCTCTCCCGCCTAAACTATCTTTCTCCCTTAGATGTTCACATTAACCCCACTCCACAGAGTACACACTCTCCTCTCTCTTCTCATTACAGGAACCAGCCTCCTGCTGTCTTTACCCCGCCTTCATGCTCAAGCAAGCTCTACGTTCCAGCGCGTTAACTCTCAGTTCCCTGATATTGACCTCCGTGAAACGCTACGCCCTTCCGCCCTGAAAGACATACGAAACGGTGGGATATCGATTACTGGAAAAGTGCGTGACCTAAGCCTAAACGAAATCACTCTGCGCGTTACTAACAGTTTTGGAAAAACCTACCTAACCCATACCACCGTACATTCTGAGGCATTTCGCGTAGTGTATCCAAAGGACTTCCCCTCTGCCCCACCCCTTACCCCCTGCGTACTTTTCGTAGACGCACTGCCGAGCAGATCCCTTACCCCAGATTCGAGCAAACGCTCCGCAGAAATAACTCTTGTCGCCTACGATAGCCGCAAAAAACGCATACCCGACTATCCTACCGCCTTTATGACAGACCTACGAGATAGGCACGGGAAACTAGATGCAAACTCTACGAAGTGGCGTATCATGCAACCGCTCATCAATCTCTATATGCGAAGCTACGGGGCACAGCTAGCGGGAGTTGGGAAGCCCGATTTTGACATTAACCTTCCCACCGATTTTGCTACGTTCAAGAGTAGTCTTGCCCTCTACGATTTCGATGGTAGAGACAAGAACTGGTTCAGCGCACAGAAAAATCGCCCAAAGCGTACCTTTTGGAAATCGGTATGGAGTAACTGGTTTAACTCCAGCAACGACCATCCGCTCGACGGGAATCCTGCCAATCAAAACCCCACAAACTATATGCCCTATGCTTTTACCAACGACTTCGCCGACCTCCTCATTACGCACCTTCTGCGATTTCGCCTTACTACCCCTTCCGAAGATAACCTGAGTACCATCTGTAGTGAGGCACTTGAAAATCTACTTGCCTGCCAGAACCGCGAACCCGCGAACTTCGCTCTCCTCGACAAAAGAGGGCATCAAGAGAACTATACCGCTGGAGCGTTTCGCTATGGGCTCTTTGTGAACGGCGATTTCATGACAGAAGGTAACGGCTGGTTCTACAACCCTGCTTTCCATGACTACGCAGGCGGAGGTGTTCTCAACGGAAGAGCGGTCTGGGCACTCGGTGAGGGCTTACGGGCGGAACCAGTAGGAATACTCGCCGAAAAGGTGAAAGAGGCACTGATGTTGGCTTTGCAGTTCTGCCTGAACGATGGATTCACCGGCGGATATACAAAGCGAACCCCACAGGGGAATATCTATTGGCGAGATGCGGGGGAACACGCATACCTGACATTGGGTATGCTAAATGCCTGCGCTGTCATGCCAAACAAAATAGTCCTCAGACCTACGGGGATGCCTCCCCTAACGTTACAGGAGGTATGCACTCAATCTCTCAATGCCCTCATCGACCTACAAAAGCCAGAGGGGCAGTGGGCGGTCTATCCCAATGTAGACAGCATGGCTATCACCGCACTGGTGGAGGGCGCAAGCATACTGCCAAACCACCCTAACGCGAAACGTTGGCTACAAGCCGCAGAAAAAGCCGCCGCAGGATGGCTAAATGTCCGAGTGAATCCCACAGAGTTCCAGAATCCCTCTGTACATTTTGGTCTACGCCTGACTCCAGAGACGATGACCTACCGATGGGCGCACCTCGATGCTAAATCGTGGGCAAACCGAAACTACCTCTTTTTTTATCAGTCAGGGCACTGGATTCACGCACTAGCACGGCTCTATACACTCACTGGTAATACACGCTATCGTCAACGCGCAGCAGCGATGGTTGGCTACTTGTGTGGTGACAATCCTTGGGGGGTACGTCTCTTGAATGAGATGGGCGGAGTCTATAACTGGGTTGAAGATCGTAATGGTGATGGCATTGAAGACTACCTCAAACAAGATATGTACCCAGAATCCACCGCTTTCACTCTGATTGGTCTTTTTCATCTACTGAAAGCACTGCACTCGTCTAAGTGACGGTATGCACTCTGCCTTGCTCATAGACCCCAAAACACAATGAAAATACATTTTTTACGACATGGAATAGCGGAAGAGCCTACCTTTAGCATGACCGACGCAGAGCGTCGGCTCACGAAGGAGGGAGTTCTGAAGATGGAGCGCGAAGCGCGGGGCATGGCACGCCTCGGCTTAAAGTGGGACTGCATCTACTCTAGCCCCTACCCGCGAGCATTGGAGACGGCGCAGATAGTGCAAAAAACACTAGGCTTGCCCATTCTTGAGGTGGCAGAGGGGTTGGCGTGTGGATATTTTGGGCTAGGCGCGTTGCAGGAGTTGACGAAGAGGCACGCTAGTCGGGCAGAACTCCTCTTTGTAGGGCATGAACCCCACCTCAGCCTGCTGGTGGAACAGCTGAGCGGAGCCAATATCGAAATGAAAAAAGGCTCACTTGCGTGCGTAGAGACCAACACCCCAGAGCCGGACGCAGGCATTTTACGCTTTCTCCTCACCCCGAGCCAACTTGTCTGTTTAGGCGAAAACACTTAGACAACGCTCAAAAATGACCGATTCACCACTAAAATCTCCTTCACAAGCAGGGAGACTTGGAGTACTCCCGCTCTCTGATAGGTTTTGAGATATACGGTTGTAGCGTCGGGCACTCGCCCCTCGCCAAAGCAATAAGGCAAAACGCCAAGCCTGATCACCCTACCCTACCAACCCCTGCCCAGAATTGGGCGAAGGGTTGGTAGGGTCTTCAAAGAGGAGTTGGGGAGAGGTTAAGCCAGTATGTCCTTCACCACGTGCCCATGCACATCGGTCAAGCGGAAGTCACGCCCTGCGTAGCGGTACGTAAGGCGCTCGTGGTTCAGCCCAAGCAGGTGCAGAACCGTCGCCTGAATATCGTGGACGTGTACAAGGTTCTCCACGATATTAAAGCCGAGGTCGTCCGTTTTGCCGTAGGTAAGACCGGGCTTGATACCGCCCCCCGCCATCCACATAGTGTAGGCTTGCGGGTGGTGGTCACGTCCCAGGCTAGTGCCGCGTGTGGGGTTCGATTCTATCATCGGGGTACGTCCAAACTCCCCGCCCCATATCACCAGCGTGTCTTCCAGCAAGCCTCGCTGTTTCAGGTCTTGTATAAGAGCCGCGCACGCCTTATCCGTCGCTCCGCAGTTCCCTCTCAGGTTTCCCGCTACGTCGCTATGCCCATCCCAACCCTCATGGTAGATATTCACAAAGCGAACTCCCCGTTCAATCATGCGTCGCGCCAAAATACAGGCACGCGCAAACGAAGGCTTGTCGGGGTCTGCTCCGTACATTTCAAGAGTGGCTTTCGACTCAGATTTCAAGTCCATCAGCTCTGGTGCAGAGGTCTGGAGGCGGTATGCCATCTCATACGCAGAGATACGAGAGGCGATTTCAGGGTCTTTTGCCACTTCAAGGCGTTTATGGTTTAACGCACTAATCAACTCCAAAGAGTCCTTCTGAAGCCTACTATCCACCCCATTCGGGCTGGTCACATCCAGAATGGGATCTCCCTGATTGCGAAATCGAACACCCGAATAGAGTGTTGGAAGAAAACCACTTGACCAGTTCGCCGCCCCACCGCTAATTCCCGAACCAGTAGACATAACGACAAAGCCAGGTAGGTCTTTCGTCTCTGCGCCCAACCCATAGCTTACCCACGACCCCATACTCGGTCGCCCCGGCTGTGAGAAACCCGTATTCAGAAGTATCTGCGCGGGAGCATGGTTGAACTGGTCTGTCTTGACAGACTTGATAATGCAGATGTCGTCCACAACTTTGGCAAGATGCGGCATAACCTCCGAAATCTCCGCGCCCGACTGCCCATGCTTTGCGAACTTGAAACGCGGTCCCAAACAGGCAGCATCAGGACGAATAAAGGCGTAGCGTTGCCCCATAATAACCGACGGAGGAATGGGTTTCCCTTCGTACTGTGTCAAGGTGGGCTTGTAGTCGAACAGATCGAGTTGACTGGGTGCTCCTGCCATAAAGAGATGTATTACCCGTTTGGCTTTGGGCTTAAAGTGCGGGGCTTTCGGCGCAAGCGGGTTTTGCACCTGAGCGGAGGCGGCTTGTGGGAGAGCGGAATCGGCGAGCAGAGATGCCAGCGCGATCTTCCCAACTCCTACGCCGCACTCCCCAAAGAAGTGCCGGCGGGTTATCTCTTCTGATACGTCTTTTGGATTCATGATAACTACTCCCTACTGTTTCGTCACAAACTCGTCTAGGTTGAGCAGAGCGCGAGAGAGTGCCGTCCATGCGGCACGTTCATTTAAGTCGCCTTCCCCCACCCCTGCAATAAGTTTTGCATCGAGTTCTTTGTTGTCAAATCGTTGTTTTTGGGTCTCAAAATAGACTTTCAGCAGGCGCAACTCATCGTTATCAGGATTGCGCGTCAAGCAACGTCGGAATAGCGCAGTAATGCGCTCCTCCAGTGTCCCTTTCTGCAGTAGCATACTCTTGCCCAACGTCTGTGCCGCCTCCAAAAAAACCTCATTGTTCAGCAGTGTGAGTGCCTGTAAGGGGGTGTTGGAGACCTCCCTTCGCGCCACACACGCCTCACCGCTCGGCGCGTCGAAGGTGGTAAAGATGGCGTAAGGGGCGGTGCGCTTACTAAAAGTGTAGAGTCCGCGCCGATAGCGGTCTTCCCCTGAACTGACAGTCCATTGAAGAGCACCAAATGTTCCCTCTGTGGTGATGCTGGGCTTCTGAGGTGGGAAAACGCTAGGTCCTCCCATTTTACGCGAGAGGAGACCACATACCGTAAGCGCATTATCACGGATAAGCTCTGCCTCCATGCGTGTTCGGGGGAAGTAGGAGAGAAGTCGGTTCACTGGGTCTTTTGCCTTCGCAGAGGATGGTACAACAGCGGTCTGCCGATAGGTTGCACTCGTTAAAATGAGGCGATGGAGCTGTTTGAGCGACCAGTTTTTCTTCTCAAACTCGATAGCTAACCAGTCCAGTAGCTCTGGGTGCGAGGGAAGTTGCCCCTGATAGCCGAAATCATCCAGTGTCGTCACAATACCCTTACCGAAGAGTGCCGCCCACTGCCGATTGACCGCCACACGCCCAACGAGTGGGTTTTGTGGAGAGACTATCCACTGCGCGAAAGTGAGGCGATTGCGCGGTATACCTGTTGGGAAGGGGTTCAGCACTGCTAGTGTGGAAGGCTCTACGCGCTCGGTGGGCTGTAGAAACTCACCCCGCTTATGGATATAGGTAGGGCGTGTGTTATTCGAGGGTCGTTCCTTAAACACTAGAGTTGAGGGGATCTCTGGTAGCTGGTCACGAAGTTTTTTAATCTCCTCACGCTCCTTCGCCAGTTCAGGGGCGATAGAGAGATAGTAGTTTAAAAGAACGGTTCTCTGCGGTACGGTTCTCTGGTCTGCGGGTATAACAAGCATTTCGTCTACCTCCGCAGGCAGTACGGTATCGCTGATTTTGGAGTCGGAAGTGATAGAGATACGGAACCGCCCCAACGCGCTCGGATAGTAGAACTCAAAGAGCATTTTGAGGGTAAATACGTCGGTTGAAAGGGGTTTATCCAGTACAAAAACCGCCGTTACCGCTTTACCCCGCACCCCGTTACTCGACCAAAACGACTGTGGACTATCGTCTATTGCCTGTTTCGGGTTACCGCCGTTGTCCGTATAGGCAGTGGAGAACTTCACGGGAGTTCCGCCGTTCAGCAGGGTCAGTTCGCTAAGAAGAAAGTCCCCGAAAGAGCCTTCGTAAAAGACCCGACCTGGTCCCCCCTTAGGGAGGCTGTCGTCAGGTAGGCACTCTAACCGAACTGCTGTAATCGCTCTGCCCCCGGTTGGATAGGTTAGAGTGTAGGTATCTTGCTTGGTAATATCACCCGATGACAGTACAGAGTTATCAGGTTGCACAGTGAGCAGCGGTGAGTTACTCGTCGCTTTAGAGGGCTTGAGAGTCGTCCAGTGTACCGCTTTACTCTCTACCTGCCCCAACCACTCTGTCAATTTTAGGTAGAGGTTATCTACTGCGTTAAGGGAGGCTTTGGCAGGGAACTTCTGCTTGAGGTTGATAGTACGTAGATCAATCTGCCCCTGAATTTCCTGCCGTTTCACCATTAGTTCGGGTCTAAGAACCTCCATTTCCGGCTCGTCGGCATTGTTTAGAAACGCCATCATCTGATAGTACTCTTTTTGGGTAATGGGGTCGAACTTATGAGAGTGGCACTGAGCGCACCCTGTGGTGAGACCTAACCACGTCGTTCCTGTTGTCGCCAGCCTATCTGTCATAGCGTAGAAGCGATACTCTAATGGGTCAATTCCACCCTCTTCATTGAGCATCGTGTTGCGGTGTAGCCCTGTCGCGATCTTCTGGTCTAGCGTAGCATTAGGAAGCATATCCCCCGCGAGTTGCTCAATGGTAAACTTATTGAAGGGCATATCTCTGTTCAAAGCGTTGATAACCCAGTCGCGGTAAAGCCATATTGGGCGTGTACGGTCTTTTTCATAGCCGTTGGTGTCGGCATAGCGAGCAAGATCAAGCCAGCGGCGTGCCCACCGTTCGCCATAGTGAGGCGAAGCGAGGAGGCGATCAACGAGCCGCTCGTAGGCATCGGGGCGCTTGTCTTTTAGAAATGCCTCTGTGTCTTCCGGCGTGGGGGGCAGCCCAATTAGATCGAGTGATACTCGCCGTAGGAGTGTCGCTTTGTCGGCAGAGGGGGAGGGGGTAAGCCCAGTTTTTTCGAGGCTTGAGAGTATGAAGTTATCTATCGGGTTACGTACCCACTTCGTCTGCTTCACAGTAGGAAGAGCGACCTGTTTCGGCGCAATAAACGCCCAGTGAGGCTTATACTCCGCGCCCGCCGCTATCCAGCGTTGGAGTATCCGCTTTTGCGCGTCGGAGAGGGGCTTATTAGCAGTGAGGGGGGGCATAATAGAGCTACCGCTCGTAAAAATACGTTTTACGAGTTCGCTCTGCTGAGGCTTCCGCGCTATCAGTGCCCGATGACTGGTGGCAAGTAGAGCCGAAGCACTCTTGTAGTTATCGAGGCGTAGCCCCGCCTGACGCTGTTTTTCATCGGGACCATGACACTTGAAACAGTGCTGTGAGAGGATAGGGCGCACCTCTTTAGTGTAGTCTGGGGCTTGCGCCTCAGCTCTCCCTACCATTAACAAGGCTACCGCCGTAAATAGTGGAAATAGTACTCTCATCGCCAAAACTCTCCTGACTCGCATGATGAGGGTACTATTCGCGCAAAGGTACTCTGTTTCCTTGTTGGTTTTGGCTTTTTATTCGCTCTCCTCACTCCCGCTCCGTGCCACAAAATGGGGTAAAATTGCTTGGAGGCACTCCCTGCTACCTACCCATAAGCGGCTTTTCACAGGGATACATTTCATTTTAGCTGGTCTGACTGTTTCAGCCTCCCAATCATGAAGACATACTTACTGCTCTAGTCACAGTTGCCCAAGGATCACCTCCCTGTACAAGTCCTTCTCCCGAATCGGGAGAGGGATGCCCGCAGGGCAGGGTGAGGGCTGAGTAATTACATTGGATTTTGTACTATTTTGCCTCTCTTTTCGAGCAAAATGCAGGGCAAAACCGATAAATGAGTAGCCTATAATTGGTTGTAGGTTGAGACAGGAGAACGATATTGGATGAGATGCTAGATAAATATGATCTACAGTACGGAGATCTCAGCGACGGCACCCCCCTTTCCACCAAGCGCAAGCCTGGCAAAGCCTATAAAAACGTCATGGTTAGGGAGCTAGAAGATGCTGTCGTGAAGAATGCACTCCAGACCACCTACACCCCCTCGCGTTTTGAAGAGGAGTGGCTTCTGGCGGCATTGGGGGGCTTCTATCAGGATAATTTCATTACGGACGTGCTGGCGAAAGTGAAGGGCGGCAAGGAGGCGAACGTCTACTGCTGTCTGGCGCACGACGTGATAGGAACGGAGCTACTGGCGGCGAAAGTCTATCGTCCCCGACAACAGCGCAACCTCCGTAATGACAAAATGTATCGAGAGGGTCGCCCAACGCTAAAATCGGATGGAACTGCGGTAAAGGGTTCCGACGGTCGGCTGATACGTGCTATGAACAAAAAGACCACTTTTGGCAAGGAGGTGCAACACACCTCGTGGCTCATGTACGAGTACACGACCCTCGCGACCCTCCACGAAGCGGGCGCATCTGTGCCAAAGCCCTACGCCGTGAACGATAATACTATTCTCATGGGATACATGGGTTCGCAAACCGCTGGAGCGCCCACACTCCACGAAATCGACCTCGACGAATCTGAGAGCCTACCGCTCTTTCAAGAGGTGATGCGAAATATCGTCCTCATGCTACAGCGAGACATGATTCACGGCGACCTCTCCGCCTATAACATCCTCTACTGGGAGGGCGAAATCACCCTCATAGA
Organism: Armatimonadota bacterium; assembly: GCA_026392135.1. Taxonomy (GTDB): domain Bacteria; phylum Armatimonadota; class Chthonomonadetes; order Chthonomonadales; family Chthonomonadaceae; genus CAIJLM01. The sequence continues at coordinate 265 of JAPLCR010000336.1, read as the reverse complement.
CTTCCCGCAGGTGACCAACAGCCGCAATAACGAAAACGCCCAGATGATTCTGGAGCGCGACATCACCCGCGTCTGCGAGTATTTCGCATCTCAAGGAGTCTCCTGCGACCCGCAAGAGATTATGGAATCGCTGTGGTACAGACACGAAGCCAACGACTGGATAAGATGTGAATGGCTTCCAGACGCTCCATTACAGGGCGACGAGTTCACAATATAGCCGCAACAGGTGAGAGGCGTTTATCGATTGCAGTGGTTTCCTGCCCTG
>JAPLCR010000007.1:5143-6318 GCA_026392135.1 Armatimonadota bacterium | reverse complement strand
TGCCTTGCTATGATTACGTACAACTACAGTTCTGGTAACTAAACAGTAGTGCGTTGTTAAGCTATGAGGTTTAGTACTATACCCTATATCATCCATAACTACTCCCTATTGTGGTTTTGATTGTATCTGCCCACAAAATTCACTTCCCTTCTGTAACTGATGCAATGGTATCTCTTCTCAGCGTATAGGTGAGTATGAAGCCGACGAAGAGGAAGACGGAAAGAACCGTTAGAGGGATACGAAAATCGCCGCCCGGTTTGGGTAAGATGCCCAGAAGATAGGGTCCTACAAACCCTCCTAGATTCCCCACCGAGTTGATAAACGCAATGCCTCCAGCTGCCGCCGCGCTAACAAGGAAGGTAGAGGGAAGTGTCCAGAAGGGCGCAAGCATGGAGTTGAACCCCGCAAGTGCAATCGCGAGGGAGAAGAGTTGACCGGCGGGCGCAGTGATATACGCGCTCATCAGTAGCCCGATACCCCCTACTAAAGCCCCAAACGCAACGTGTAGCCTACGCTCCTGGGTCTTGTCGGAGTGCCTTCCATTCAGATAGAGACCTAACGCTCCGGCGACATGGGGGATAGCAGTCAGGAACCCCGTCTGCGTATTGGAGACATTACCAAACTTTTTGATAATCTGCGGAAGCCACATACCGATACCATACGAGCCGACATTCAAGGTAAAGTAGATAAGGCATAGTTGCCAGACCACCGGATGCGATATGACGGTTTTAAGCGACCCATGGCTCTTATCCTGCTTCAAATTCTGTTCTATAGCAATACGGCGCTGAAGGTGGTCTGCCTCCTCTGCGTTAAGCCATTTCGCACTTTGGGGACCATCCGGCAGGTAGCGGAGAACCACGAAGGCTAAGAGGATGGCGGGTAGCCCTTCCAGTAGGAATAGACTCTGCCAGCCAGCCAGACCGAATATCTTGAGCGAGAGAAGCATACCAGAGATGGGGGAGCCGATGATGTTTGCGAAAGGGATGGCTATCATAAATGAGGCTATCATACTAGCGCGTTCTTTCGCGGTGTACCAGTAGGTGAGGTAGAGAATCATGCCCGGAAAGAAGCCCGCCTCCGCAATTCCCAAAAGGAAGCGCATAATATAGAAACTCTTTACACTATTGGTAAAGAGCATTCCTACTGCCATGATGCCCCACGTGAACATAATGCGT
>JAPLCR010000007.1:0-5063 GCA_026392135.1 Armatimonadota bacterium | reverse complement strand
GTAGCCTAAAAAGAAGATACCAGAGCCAATTCCGTAGATGCTTTCGCTGAACCAAGGCAGTTGGTTCATCTGTAACTTTGCAAAGCCGACATTCACCCGGTCGAGGTAGGCGATAATGTAGAGTACAAACATAAACGGTATGAGCTTACCTGTGACTTTTTTGAGGAGGAGGCGTTCTGCCATTGGTTCCATTATGTATATTAGTAGCGCAGACTGCTTCGCTCTGCGCCCTTCCTTTCTGATTTACGTATCTCCGCGATTAGGTAGGGGAGTATTGGAGTACGGAGTGAAATTCGACAGAAGCGAAGGCGATTCCTCCACTATTACGCCTCGTTGACCCGCTCGGCTCTACGATAGCGTTGATGACAACACGCAGACTATCCTCGTACTCAGCTTTTGGGGAGGTGGTGAACCGCACAGGGACGACTCCGACTCCGCTTTGTTTTGGTCACTTTAATGGTACTCCACTAACTCTATTTTGAGGTGCTAACCCTTAATTTTTTGGCGAAGGTTATTGGTTTGGATACTATGAGACGATACAGAGTGAGCAAACACCTTACAGGGAGCGGTAATGCGGATTCTACGAGGATATTTCAAAACGGCGGCGATGGCGGCAAGCGGTGTACTAGGTGATGACCCACTTTTTCTTATCAACTACCTCATGCGTTTTTTACGCGTTGCGCTCTTCTTTTCACTCTGGCGGCTCATTCTACACGGCAAGGGTGCGATAGCAGGCTACACACTAGAGATGACCCTCACCTATACCCTAATCTCGGAGGTGTGCCGAGACCTGTTAGAGTGCAGAACATGGCTCGAAATGGGGTTTTGGGATGGCTCTGTCTCAACGCGCTTTCTGCGTCCGATGGGGATATTCGCGCAGTTCGCGGCAGAGTGGACGGGCGTTGTTGCCTTTCACCTTGTCGCCTTCTCACTCCCTCTCCTACTCATTACGCCCCTGCTCGGTATCAATCCGCTTCCCATAAGCCCGCAAGCCGGACTACTCTTCGCGCTGAGCCTTGTGCTGGCGGTGTTCGTAGGGCTTGGCTTGGAGTACCTCTTTTCAGGGGTCGCGATAGCCCTCCGCCTTCACCCCTATGTATTCAATCGTATGAGGGGTGCAGTAGGAGAGTTACTGTCGGGGGCACTACTGCCGTTCGCGTTTCTACCGTTTGGTTTGGGAAAGATATTCGCCTACCTGCCGTTTGCGGGGCAAGCCTCCACTCCGCTCTCTATCTATGTAGGAAGTGCCGATGCCCCGCGCCTAATGGCACTCCAACTCTTTTGGGGCGTAGTACTCTGGATTACCGCAAGTCAGCTTTGGAACAGGAATAGAGAGAAGGTGATGGCGTATGGGGGATAAAAAAAGCCTACTGCACTGGGTACGGCACGCTTTCCGCCTATGGGCTATCTATGCGCGTATGGATAGCCTTGTTATTATGCGGAGCTTGGGAACGATGGCAGCATGGGTTATCTCCGACACCGTTCTTAATGTCGCCTCTATACTGGGGATGCTTCTGCTGGCAGAACGCTTCAACGGTATCGGAATGTGGTCAAAGTACCAAGTCCTCTTTCTGCTTGGATATGGTAGTCTGGTAGATGGGCTTGTGACCACCTTTTTCGGCTACAATATCGCCTTCATCAGCAGAAGGCTAGGGCGTGGGCAGTTTGACCACACGCTGATACAGCCTCAGCCTATCCTCCTGAGCCTTACAATGCTACCGGGTATCGCCTTGATTGTTCTGGCACTGCCGCACCTTGTCCTTTCGCTCTCCGCCGTTTGGTGGCTTCTTTTCAGTGTGAACCGTGTTGCGTCTGTGGCGATTGTTCTCGCTTTTCAGTTCGCGTGGGGGTCTCTGGCATTTCGCGCCCCGCGTGCGGCAGAAGAGTTAAGTAGCTCCTCCATGCAGCTTATCGTACAGCTCAAGTCGTTTCCGCTGGATGGGCTAGGAGGGCTTTTGGCGGGAAGCCTGATAGTCGCTCTGCCTGTGGGGTGCGTGGCGTGGCTACCCTGCCGCGCCTTACTAGGCATGAGTAAAGGGAGCCTCGCCTTCTGGAATACGCCTCTTCTTGCCGTTGGGTTTGTCATTTTTGCGACGGTTATGTTTTGGAAAGGATTGAAATACTATGAGCAAGTCGGCTCACAACGCTACTCCAACTTCGGATTTCGTAGTTGAGATAACAGGGGTCTCAAAAACCTTCCGCCAGCGTCAGCGTTCAGAGAGACTGCTTGACGCGGCACGAGGGCTGTTTCGCCCTACCATCCGCGAAGTGCACGCCCTACAAGACCTCAACCTACAGATAGCGCGGGGCGAGATTGTGGCGTATGCAGGTGCGAACGGGGCGGGCAAAAGCACTACCGTCAAAATCCTATCGGGTATGATAGCCCCCGACAAAGGTGAAGTGCGCGTTCTGGGCATGAATCCCCTGCGCGAACGCGTGCGCTATGTGGGGCATATCGGAGTCGTGTTTGGGCAACGCTCTGAGCTTTGGGGCGACCACCCCGTTGCCGCGAGTTTTGAGTGGAAACGCGTTCTGTGGGATATTCCGCGCGAGCGTTATGATAGAATGCTTGGCTTTGTGAAAGAGCTGCTAGGGCTAGATGAGTTCTATTACAGTCTTGTACGCGAGTTGAGCCTCGGTCAGAGGATGCGTGCCGATCTTGGGCTTGCTCTTCTTCATGAGCCGGAAATACTCTTTCTGGACGAGCCGACTTTGGGGCTAGACGTGCTTGCAAAGCGCAATGTTCTACGCTTTATTCAAGACCTCAACAGAGAGCGCAGAGTGACCGTCATGCTCACCAGTCACGATATGTCTGAGCTGGAGCAGTTGGCGGGACGGATTGTGCTTATCAATAAGGGGCAGTTGGCTTTTGACGGCGACTTTACGCGATTGCGCCGCGAGTTTGGAGAGAGGCGCGTTCTGTTGGTGGAGACTCCGAGTGAAACACCCCCTGAGATAGCGGGGGCAAAGTTTATGCAGAGTGTAGGCAACCGCCATGAGTATCTGTTTGATGGAGGGGAGGTCTCTATTGCGGAGCTGATGGAGCAGGTTTCGGCTCAGACGCAGGTACTGGATGTGGAGACGCACCGTGCCCCGATTGACGACGTTATCGCAGACATCTACGAGAAGTGGCAAGCGAAAAAGGGAGAGGCGGCCGTGTAAAAGGCTAGGGGTTCCAGTGTATGTCGGAAACACTATGCCGATGATTGGCGGCACGTGCCAAAACGAAAAGCAGGTCAGAGAGGCGGTTCAAGTAGCGGATAGCCTCTGGGTTTATGGAGGAGTGCCCTGCCGCCTCTTCTGCGAGGGCGAGCGTGACACAAGACCGCTCTGCACGCCTACACACGGTTCGCGCAAAGTGAAGGTGGGCAGAGAGAGGAGTTCCTCCCGGTAGTACAAAGCGAGTTAGGGGCGGAAGGGTCTCTTCATAGCGGTCAATCTCTCTCTCAAGGCGTGTCACCATCTCTGGGGGAACCCGTTGAATGGAGACGCGCCCTTTTTGCAAGTCTTCGCCTTCAGGGGTCGCAAGGTCGGAACCAAGCGTAAAGAGGTCGTGTTGAATAGAGAGGAGGAGCGTGTCTAACTCGGAATCCGACTGGAGCGCAATGGCTAACCCAAGAGTAGCATTCAGTTCGTCTACTCCGCCATAAGCCTCTACGCGCAGGTCGTTCTTCGAGACACGCTCTCCTCCAAAAAGCCCTGTTTGACCCAAATCACCTGTTCGGGTATAGATTCGCATCTGGTTTGGTACTACCTCTTACTTGAAGACGGAAGCACCCAACTTGATGTAATGCTCGTACTGTTTGGGGACATCGCTATCTGCGAAAATGGCGGTAACGGGACACTCTGGTTCGCAGAGACCACAGTCGATACACTCATCGGGGTTGATGAAAAGCATATCGTACTCTTTGCCGCTCTCGTCGGTGACTACATTCTCGTGAATACAGTCCACCGGGCAGACCGCTACGCAAGACTTGTCTTTCACTCCAAGACAGGCTTCGGTAATGACGTAAGCCATGAAGATACTCCTTTGAAATTTTGGGTGTAACGACGCTCTCCCCTCGATAGAAGAGTGTTGTGCGTCCTCTCTACGACGTGTTTTGCCGCAGATTATTGAAAACAGTATACCCCGACTCGCCTCTATTCGTGCAAAGTTATTAGCGGAACCACAGAATACGCAGAAAGTCTCCTCTTTTATGTGGCGGGCAAACCTTCTCTCATGCTAGCAAGTGCCCTCTTCTTTTTAGGGAGGGCTACAGAGTGTATCTCTCAACAAAAAAGTAGGCACGCGGCTCCTTTTGGGAAACTGCGTGCCTACTCTAAACTAGCGCATTTAATATTTAATGAAAAAAGGCTGGAAGAGGAGCGCTCTTCCTCTTCCAGCCTTAACGGAAGATGGCAGACGTATCAAGTAGCTTTACACTGTGTAGCTTACGCATACTTGCGGTGAATCCAGGCTCCCACACCGACTCGCTTCATCTCCGTTAAGCTTGCTAGTCCGTAGTTGGCGTGCGCGGCACGTAGGCGAGCCGTTTGGCTCAAGACATCTGTGCGATACCGCGCTCCGTTGATGGACGGACGTCCCTCGAAGAGGGGGGTCTCATCCTCCAACAGATGGATAAGGCGGGTGATAGCCTCGGTCTGTTGGGGGTTCAATTTTTCTTTTGGTTTGGTTGTCATGTAAGTGTCGTTCTCACTATGAGTCATCTTTAACGGGCTCATTTTTTCCTCTTTCTTTCATCGTACACTACTCCACATCTGGTTCAGTGGGTAGGCGCTCTATACGGCGCGATTATTAACTCTACGTGTTCTCTACTCTCGGTAGCTTACAAAAAACGGCAATCATTCCGGCGATTTACGGGTCTATTCTCGCAAGTTTCTTATTGCGTTACTGTCACTATAATAGACAGGGTTTCGGGCGAATGGTTTCACCTATTTTTACATTTTGTATTAAATTTTCAAAGAAATAGAGGCTTTGACCTAATAAATCCTAAAATCTCTTTGAAAATCGCGACTTTGTGCAGAATTTCACAATCGTGCTTAAACCTCTTGTATAAGGGGTA
>JAPLCR010000536.1:1902-14835 GCA_026392135.1 Armatimonadota bacterium | reverse complement strand
AGTGGGGCGTACCGCTAAGATTTTAGTTATCTTGCCCAATACGATGATGTCCGACTTTGCCGCTAAGGTGTCGGGGGCTTGAGGTGGTAAAGGTCTATCCACCATTGCCAAAACTCTTGGAGTACGTCGTTTTGCGGTTGATGAGGGCTTTGTCTCTATCGTAGGTTTAGTAGTATGTTTTTCCGGTGGTATGGTCGTATGAGAGTGTTGGGACAAGAGAGCGATACTGGCTAAAATGAAGGTGCTTACCGCTATCGCGAATGTATTTGATTTAAGCATGGGGGTTGGCTCCTAAGAATCTACGGGTAGTGGGCGAGAATGGGATTCCAGTCTTGAGTGCGTGGTACAACAGTTCCCCATACGAAGTATTTGGGATCGTCTATTGCCATCAAAGACTTATCAAAAACGGTGTTATGTCCCAACCCCAAAAAGTGACCCACTTCATGATCACACATGGATTGGATATAGTGTCTCCATCCAAGCGGAGCCCAAGCCCGATGAGGGGTGACCCAATCTGAATCTAGCGGATACATATTGTACTGTATCTTACGCCAAGGGTTAGGGGTATCAGGGATGAGTGTTTGCCCCCACCAAGTATCTGTTCCTGCGTCAATTTCTTGAAAGATGAGTTTGTAACTTGAGAGGTTTCGTGTGAATGTAACTCGATTGGCTACCGTCCAGTCGGATAGAGATTGAGACGCATAGCTAGCCATTTTAGTCAGCAAATTGTCGTGGTACGAGATACCCGTTCCGGGAGATATGGCAGAACTGACAAAAGGTGAGTCGTATGTAGTTGTATTGTATTGACGTAGATGCACCTTCACCGACGCGGAGATAACGGTTTGCCCACTAACAGGGTCAACACGCTTCAGATGAACAAGGAGTATAGTGTTGTCGGTCACAGATGCACCGGGTCCGTTGATAATAACGCGGCATTTCCCGTCAGAGTTCGTTATGTCGCTAACGCGGTCTATCTGCACAAGGTTGCTAGGGGCGTTATTCAAATCCGTTACGTAGAAGTTGAGAGTGAGATTGGGCGCGGGGTCTGCGCCTATGCTGTACTGAGCAGTTACACTCGCATACATCATCGGCATAGAGTTTGCCGCAGAGCCTGAAGAGAGAAACATCTCAATATCACAGTTCTCACACAAGAACGTGAGGGTTCTGGGAATCGCCGCCGAAGCTATGGAGGCATTACCCATTAAACCAAGCAACAGACCCAACATCAATAAGACAGGGAACAAAGAGCGTCGCATAGACAGCCCTCCTAGCGCCAAAAGTTGAAGAGAGTTTAGTTTCGGTGACGAGCAAGCAGAAGAATCTGCCACTGCCACTGCCACTGACACTGCCACAGTATAGAGCATAGCGGTTCTGTTTGTCAAGGCATAGGAGAGGGTATTTTCAAAAAGGGGGGCGCTACTCAGCAATCGAACCACACAGTGAAGTTTGCCAAAAATAAAGAGTATCGCTACTCTGCAAAGGAGACGTTGAAAAATAACCTGCGTAAGGCCTATTAAGAACCCTGATTCTCTCCCGCGCCCTCCTCTTCCTCCTCCCAACGCTGATAATCGCGTAAAAAAGCGGTTCGGAAGGTGTGGAATGTGCCTTCTCGTAGCGCATCGCGCAGATGCGCCATCAGTTGGTAGTAGAAATAGAGGTTGTGGTAGGTGGTGAGTCGGCAACCGAGTATCTCGTTTGTTTGGAAGAGGTGGCGCACGTAGGCGCGGGTATGCCGCTGGCAGACCCTACAGGCGCAGTGGGGGTCGAGGGAGGTAAAGTCGGCGGCAAACTTCGCGTTTCTCATGTTTAGCACGCCGCGAGCAGTGAAAACTTGAGCATTTCGCGCATTTCTGGTGGGAAGTACGCAGTCGAACATATCAACACCCCTCTGCACTGCGTCTATAATATCAATAGGAGTACCCACTCCCATCAGATAGCGGGGCTTTTCGAGAGGAAGCAGGGCGTTGCACCACGTTATCGCCGCATTACGATTTTCAAGCGTTTCGCCTACTGCTAGCCCTCCAATAGCATATCCTGGAAAATTCATGGCGATAAGTGTCTCTGCACTCTCTTCTCGTAAATCGCGGTAACAGCTACCCTGTACAATACCGAAAAGCACCTGCTTCCATCCGCCCGCCGCCTTGCGCCCTGAGGCGTTGTAGGCTTCCATACACCGTGCCGCCCAACGGTGAGTACGGTCGGCTGAGGCTTTCGCGTACTCATAAGTGCTGGGGTAAGGGGGACACTCGTCAAATACCATGATGATGTCTGCACCGATTTTGCGCTGAATCTCCATCACAGATTCGGGCGTGAACAGATGCTTTGAGCCGTCAATGTGGGACTGGAACTCTACACCCTCCTCGTTGATGCGCCGTAGCCCTGTCAAACTGAAAACTTGAAACCCACCGCTATCCGTGAGGTGCGCCCCCTCCCATCCCTGAAAGCGATGTAAGCCTCCCGCCCGTGCCATAAGGTCTTCGCCGGGGCGCAGATGCAGGTGATAGGTGTTCCCAAGAGTGAGGCGATACCCTATCTCCCACAGCTCATCGGGGGTCATGGCTTTCACGGTAGCTTGTGTGCCGACTGGCATGAAAACAGGGGTTTCGACAGTAGCGTGGGGCAATGACAAAACACCGCAACGACCTGAGACACCTACCTCATGCGAGGTTTGGGTCACTTGGAAATCGAAAGAGCCTAAAGATGGGTTAGAGGGACGAGTGTGACGGTTCATACTCGTATTATACCCTTACACAAGGTTGACGTAGAGCGCGAAATGTGTTACCCTGAATAAATCCAACCGCGAAATATTGAGGTGTTCAGACTATGAGGCAGTGGTTCTATCTATTGGTGCTGGTTATGGGGTTTGTCTGCATACCTACCCTGAAAGTGAATGGGGAGGTAATCGTACAACCTAAGATCGTGCAAGCCGCAGAAGGAGTGTTTTCAAAAGAGACTCTCTCACAGGTTTTTGTTGGAAGCGGGCTTCTAAAGACAGCTCCGCACATTATGGACATGATAAAGCCGCTCATAAAAGGGCTACACGGTGAGAAGTCCAGCAACATCCCTGAAACGCTTCCAGAGTTGCCCTACCTACTTATTGGACTGCCTTCTGAACACCTTGCGCTAATGCAACTCAAGGGTGATGGGAGGTTTAAACTCCCCTCGTCGGGGCTGGGCAAAGAGGGGTATCTGTTGGACATCACTCCGCAACATATTCATCTTACCGCCGATAGCCCTGAAGGAATCTTCTATGGAGTACTCTACCTGATTCAGAGATTGGAATCCGAAGCGGCTAAGACGGGGATTCCTTGCGGTAAAATCGCGGACTGGGCAACGCTTAGGTGGCGGGGAGTGCACATTCTCTTTAATGGGCGGCAAGATGTGCCGCAGATAGAGCGTCTGCTTACTGAGTTTATGCCGCGCCTACGTCTGAACCAACTGATTATTGAGATAAACTACTTTTTCGACTACAAGTCGCACCCTGAAGTTGCGGCACAAAACCCCCTCACACGCGTTGATTGTCAGCATCTCCGCGAACTGGCTCAGAAGAACTTTATTCGGATAATCCCTATGCTGAACTGTATGGGGCATCAGTCATGGGCAAAAACCACCATGTCTCTTCTTACAACGCACCCTGAGTTCGATGAAACCCCCAACGCGCCCAAAGACAACACGGGACTCTACTGTAGAAGTTGGTGCCCCTCACATCCCAGTATAAGTAAATTCGTCTCTGATCTTTGTGACGAACTGATAGACGCATTTCACGCCGGCGCATTCCATGTCGGTATGGATGAGGTCTTCCTTATCGGTAAGTGTCCGCGCTGTAAAGGGAAAGATCCTGCAGACCTTTTCGCAAAAGCCGTTAACGACCTGCATAAACATCTCGTTGGGAAGCGCAAAGTCGAGATGTATCTGTGGGGCGATAGGCTACTGGATGGGGTAGGGATGAAGCTTGGAGAGTGGGAGGCGAGTACGAACGGCACGGCTCCCGCAATAGACAAAATTGCGAAGGACATTGTGATTTGTGACTGGCACTACGAACTGCCGGACGACTTTCCTTCCATCGCACACCTACAACAGCATGGGTTTCGGGTTATCCCCTCTGGCTGGAATCTGAAGGAGAGTGTGAAACGTTTCTTGGGAGTCGGTTTAAAACTTCAGGGAGCGAAACTCCCCGGGTATCTTGCGACGACATGGACTTCTGCGGGCGGTGTTGTGGAGGGACTACTTGGGGTAAAAGCCGCCCGTGAAGAGGGCGAAAAAGAGAATAAAAATGCTGACCTGCCAGGTGCAATTCGGCTTGGCGCAAAAATGGCATGGGAGGGCAGGTGACTCTCCCTTACACTAATCCATTTGAAAACCACAAGCCCTCACCCCCGTCCCCTCTCCCAATTCTGGGCGAGGGGTGACTAGCGCGGTAGGCGACTCTGTTCGCCGATAGGCTCTCTTGCACTAGAAATTTTGGAACAGTTTAACTAGAGAGAGTCCCTAAAGCAAGTTCCCTATTTGTAAGAGAGTTCAGGGATAAGGAGATAATACAGATGAAACCATTTAAGAATAGCGTTCTTACACGACGCTTTGCGCTTTTGGGAGTTGCCATTGCGCTCTGTTTTGGGGCATTGGCGGGCTGTTCCTCCGGCAGTAGTTCGGACACGTCGGGCGGCGGCGGAGGCGGTGGAGGTGGTTCTCGCGTCAGCACTGTTGTTGGGCGAGTAACGGATGGTGAAGGTGCACCTGTTGTTGGCGCAATCGTTAAAATTGGCGCACTCACTGCTCAGACCACGCAGTTTGGAAACTACCGCTTACCGAACGTAGAGATCCCAAGCGAGCAGGTCTCCCAAACCTATGTCATTACTGCAAGCGGGCTAGTGAACGGCGTAAAGTGGACGGGAAGCAACGTCATTGAAGTGTTCGCCGGCGTTGCCATCAGTAATAATATGCACATCGTTGTGTCTGATCCGTTTGTGCAGGGCGAAATTCGAGGGCGCGTCACTAATCTGAGTGGAACACCTCTTTCAGGTGCGAGCGTCTACGCTAGCATCGCACTTCCTACAGACCCCGCGCATCCTACAGACCCCATCGTTTTTTCTACTCTTACTGCGTTTTTGGGGATAACCGATTCGGCTGGTAACTACTCAATACCGGAGATACCTCAGAGTAGCCGATATGTGGTAGTCGCCTCCTATCCCGGAAAACTAAACGGGCAGAAGTCCGATGTCATCGTGAGTGCAGGGGGAGCCACTCCTGTCAACTTCTCACTGTCTGGTCCTGGTGGATCCTCCACCGTTCCCGTTCCAAACGGGCTTTACGGTATTTCGCTTACCTATCCAACCACTGCTACACGTGCGCTAGGAGCGAATGTCAACGCTATCTTGCGTCAACGTGTACTCAAGCAAAAAGGCTGGACAAACCGCCATGTCGCCATCAAAGGAAACCTCGCCAACGGTAGCATAACACGTGATGCTCCTTCTGGAACCAATATCGAGAACATTGTGACATGGGACTATGAGCCTCTGAATAACCTGTATGGCTATGTAGTGCTGCGTTCGATAAATATTTCTACCAACTTCAAGCCATATGCGGTACTGCAAGACCCACTGGCTGACCGCTTTTCGGATGCAGACTCGGTTATTACGCCCGACATCACCTACTATTACAGTATTGCACGGTTGGATACTATCAACTATCCAACAGGAGGGGCAGAAGGCGACCCAGTTATTCCTCCGATTGTGGTACGCCCTCTGAACAAGATAACGCTCTCCACACCCGCGAATAACAGCTCTATCAGCAACCCAGTTTTTGGGTGGTCGAGCGTAAGCAGAGCTACACTTTATCAGGTTCTTGTGTACGATCGTTTCCCGACTCTACAGTCGGATATTGACCTCACGAATGGCGCACAGCCTATCTGGCCCGCAGACCCGAATAACCCCGGCTCTAGCCTTATTACAGATGGGCGCACCTCTCAATCTTATCAGGGACCCGCCCTGATACCCGGTCACCAGTACTACTGGGTTGTGCTTGCTAGCGACAATGTGGGGTCGGCATTTACCATCAGCCCGCTCTACACGTTTACGGCAAAGTAGTGGGTGCATGGCAGGCATGACGCTTGGTAAACTGAAAGGTGAAGGGGCAAGGAGAAATTATCTCTCCTTGCCCCTGTATCTTTATGTCTTATCCTTTAAAAGCCTATACTAACGCCGGCTCTTACAACGCGACTGGATAACGTCATCGAAGATTATCGTCTGTTCCCGACCAGGTCCTACCGACATTGTTCCGATGGGTATTTCAATCAACTCCTCAACGCGCTTGGCGAATTGCTTCGCGTTCTCAGGCAGGTCTGCGTAGATGCGAACCTCTGAAACATCCTCTTTCCAGCCCGGAAGAGTCTCGTAAACAGGCTCCAACTCCTCACGATAAGGCAGGTCTGTTGGCATCTGTGTAATCAAAGTGCCATCTGTATCTCTATACGCCACGCAGATTTTTACCTCATCCAGCCCACTCAACACATCGAGATGACCTAACGAGAGGCAACTCATTCCATTGACCTGCACGGCATACCGCAAAATCACCGTGTCTAGCCAACCGCAACGTCGAGGTCTTCCCGTTGTCGTGCCGTACTCGTGTCCGCGTTCGCGGATGTATTCACCGATTTCGTTCACCTGTTCGGTTGGGAAAACACCAGAGCCGACTCGTGTTGTGTACGATTTCGCTACACCAATCACGCCATCGATGAAGGTGGGGCCAATACCTGTGCCGATACACGCACCGCCTGCAATGGGGTGAGATGAGGTAACGAAGGGGTACGTGCCGAGGTCAAGGTCGAGCAGAGTACCCTGTGCCCCTTCAAAGAGAACGCCCTTTTCTCCCCGCGCCGCGTCATAGATTAAGCGCGAGGTGTCCATCACGTAGGGGCGCAAGTAGTCTGCATACACCCGATACTCATCAAGTGTTTTGTCTATGTCTATCGGCTCTACACCGTAGAGCTTTACAAGAAGTTCGTTCTTAGCAGTGATCAGGGCTTTTAGGCGAGATTCATAGCGGTCAGAGTGTACAAATTCGCCAAGACGAAGTCCAATACGCGCCGCTTTGTCCATATAAGCGGGCCCAATACCGCGCCCCGTTGTGCCGATTTTGGTATCGCCACGCCGTCGCTCTTCAAGCTCGTCTTGTAACCGGTGATAGGGAAGAATCAAGTGTGCAGCAGAGGAGATCTTTAGGTTGTGAGTCGAGAGCCCTTGTGCGTGGAGACCTTCCATCTCCTTCATCAAAACGCCTGGGTCTACGACTACGCCATCTGAAATCACGCACACGGTGTCTGTGTTCAGAATGCCGGATGGAACGAGGTGAAACTTGTACAGCTTGTTCCCAACGGTGACAGAGTGCCCCGCGTTGTTGCCGCCGCCATAGCGCACTACCATCTCTTTGCTACCTGCGAGATAGTCGACGATTTTGCCTTTTGCCTCATCGCCCCACTGTGCGCCAACAATTACGATATTTGCCATGCTTTCGCCCTCCTCGGTAGAGTGGCTATTCACCACTCTCCTGACAACCCTCCCTTTTCCCTCCATTCAGTATGCGAGAAGGGGATCCGGAGGCGAATGCGAAGTATTTGAAACCCAAAAAGGACAGCCTACGCTGTCCTAATACAGAAAAAATCAACCTTCAAACACACCTATTATAAAGGAGTTTGAATCATTTGTCAACCGGTATTTTGCCTTTTCGGGGTAGCTAGGTAAGGCAACACGACTTAACGAGTTTACAATAACAAATACCTTCCAGTAGACCTTGTGGACAAAAAGCCTGCTGCTCTACAGTATCGTCTGCCTAACAGTTGCCCACGCCAGAAGTTGGAAAAAGATAACCGCAGGGTATGCTCAGTACTGAGGCTTCTTGTTTCGGCAGATTATCAATCTTCTCAATTTTGTGAAACTTCGCACAGTCTTTCTGCGTAGTTCCTTCGTTGGGAATACGATAACAGATTGAGGTCACAATCAAGGTGATAAAAAAGAAGATTTTGCTTGGATGTACTATCCCGCTCGTCATAGTGGGATTAGGATCTTTTGCGGCGTTTCGCGCCCTTAAACCAAAGCCGCAGCCCACACGCAGTGAAACGGTATTAAGAGGTGATGTAGAGATAAAAGTAGTCGAGAATGGAACCATTGAACCTCTTCGGAAAGTGGAAGTTAAGTCGAAGGCGGGAGGTCGCCTCCTGAAACTTTTTGTGGATGAGGGGAAAGTGGTGAAAGTCGGCGAAATGCTCGCCACAATAGACCCGCAAGAGGTCAACACGCAGGTTGCCGCCCTCCAAGCCCAGCTATTAGGTGCTCAAGCCCGCTTCTCCGCCGCAAACAAGTCTACCGACTATCAAAAAGACCAAACCACTAGCAGTATCGCTCAGTTTCAACAAGCTGTCCTTTCAGCGAAGGCACGGCTGAATCAGGCAATGGCTTCCTCTAAAGTTCAGCCTGAACTCACCGCGAAAGCCATTGAAATTGGGCAGGCGAACCTTGAAGCGGCAAAATCTAATCTAAAAGTACAACAAGACAATCTGCGCTTGATGAATGAGAGTACGCACCCACAGAGTGTGGTCAATGTCCAGACCGCCTACGATAGAGCTGTCGCGACCCTTCAGAATCAGGAGCGCAATCTGGATAGGCAGCGCCAGCTACTTGCAAAAGGCTTTGTGGCGCAACAACTGGTTGATAATGCGGCGACGGATGTGCGGGTCGCAGGTACTCAGGTGCGCGAAGCCCAACAGAGACTAGATCGAATTCACCAGACAAACATACTGGAAGTAGGGAACGCGCAGAGCCAGATAGCCAGTGCGCGTAGCCAAGTTCATCAGATGGAGGCACAACTCGCGCAAGCCAAAGCCGACATCTCTCCTGTTACGCGCCAACAAGAGGTCGAGAGTGCCCGCGCTGCCCTCGCACAAGCCGAGGCGCAACTCACTTCTGCAAAATCGGGGCGTACGCAAGATAAGATGCGGATAGACGAGGCGCTGTCTGCGGATGCACTGGTTAAGCAGATAAAGAGCCAGTTGGATGAACTTCTGGTTCGCCAAAACGACACAACTGTTTTTGCCTCTATGGCGGGTGTGATTACGCGCCGATATGTGGAAGAGGGAGAGATGATTACCTCTGCGATCTCCTCTTTCTCATCCGGTACGCCTATCTTTCAGATTGGCGACCTCGCTGTAATGCTCGTCAAAATCAATGTCAATGAGGTTGACATCGCAAAAATCAATGCCGGAACGCTTACAGAGGTCTCTTTAGATGCCTCTAATGGAACCCTCTTCCTTGGGAAGGTTAGGAAGATAGCTCCCTCTTCGATTTCCGCATCGGGGACAGGAGATTCAGGGAGCCGCAACAATTTGGCAAGCACCAATACTGGGCAAGTTGTCCGCTTCCTCGTTGAGATACAGATAGACAAAGCCGACGCACGCCTACATCCTGGTATGAGCGCAAGGTGCGCCATCATCGTTTCGCGTCGTAAGAACGTTTTACGACTGCCCATCAACTGTGTTCAAGGGACGGGCAACGCGGCTACGGTGCAGGTTATCGCTACCGAGGGGGTTGGTGCGAATGCAAAAGAGATTGTCTCTACCCGCAAGGTTAAGTTGGGACTTCGCGGAGACGATTTCGTAGAGATTACTGATGGGGTGAAGGAGGGCGACAAAGTACGCCCGAACGACTTTACTGGACCTGTACGCAAGGGTGCTTCGGCACGCGTCACCTCCGAGTTTAGTCGTTTGGGTTCGAGCTTGGTTATTGTCTTTTACCAGCTCGATCCGAAAGACCGAAATAAAACGACGCGCCGCATCGATGCTATGAAGATGGACGATGTCCGTGCTATTCTGAATGAGTGTAGCCTGATTAAGTCACTCTCCGCAGAACTTCCTCTGAATCAAGGACCCAATGGAGGTTCGACCTTCGTGGCGAAGTACCAGAGCAAAGAGGCAGAAATAAACCCGAATGGCGTTCAACCCGACTACGAACGCCTGCGTAATGTGAAGGTTGCGCGGGGGCGATTCATCTCTAAAGAGGATGAGAATACTTTCGCAAAGGTCTGTGTTATCGGTGATAAGGTGCGCTCAGAACTTTTCAAAGATAAAGACCCAATGGGTAAGGAGATCCAGATTAATGGGGTCTCGTTGACGATTGTTGGTCTTATGGCTCAAAAGGGGCGTTCTTTAGAGGGCGATGCGGATAAGAACGTCTACGTACCGCTTACTACCGTGCAGAAACGCTATATCGGACGTGAACTCGTTGGGGTTATCTGGGCAGAGCCTAAAGACCCCACGCGTATCAATGAGGCGATGGAGCAGGTGTGGCAGCTTCTTATGCGCCGCTACAATAACCTACCGGGCTTTCATGTAGATAGCCAAGAGAACATTCTAAACAGTATCAATAGCATACTGGCGGTATTCGGGATAATCCTCGGCTCTATCGCGGGGCTTGCACTGCTCGTAGGCGGTATCGGGATTATGAATATAATGCTTGTTTCGGTAACAGAGCGAACTCGTGAAATCGGAATACGCAAAGCGATTGGGGCAAAGCGCAAAGATATTCTGCTTCAGTTCTTGATAGAATCGGCTACGGTGTCGGCTACGGGGGGGCTTATTGGGCTTGCTGGAGGGGCGGCATTGGCTTATGGAATCGCCTTCTTAACGCGCTTTGTACCCGCGATGGAAGATCCACAGACGGGAGCAAGAGGGCTTGCAGTCTATCTATCTCCTATGGTGAGCGTGGTCGCTTTTAGCTTCTCTGCGGGGGTAGGTATCGTGTTTGGAGTCTATCCTGCCTACCGTGCGGCGAGCCTAGACCCAATACAGGCACTACGGCACGAATAAGTAAAGGTAACTACTCAGCCCTCACCCTGCCCTGCGGGCATCCCTCTCCCGATTCGGGAGAAGGACTTGTACAGGGAGGTGATCCTGCTGTTCTCCATGAGATAAGCCTGAGTAGTTACAAGGAAAGTATCGCCGATGGTGGAGTATTTGAATAAAAAGCCTACGCCCTACAGGGCGTAGGCTTTTTTGATAGGTAGGCGGCTAGCCTTTTAGCGCGTCTACGAGGTCTAACTGCTCCCAGGGGAACTCTGACTTGCCGAAGTGACCGTTCTTTGCTGTGGCAGAGTATTTGATACGGTTCGCGTCAAGTAGCTGGAGGTGTCGAATCATGTAGTAGGGGCGCAGGTCGATGGCTTTACGGATACGGGTAACAATCTCTTTGCTGGGAATTTTGCCTGTGCCAAAGGTATCTACAAGGAGGCTGACTGGCTCTGCTACGCCAATCGCGTAGGCAAGTTGTATCTCTGCGCGATCTGCAAGCCCTGCCGCCACTACGTTTTTCGCAATATAGCGTGCTGTATACGCTGCTGATCGGTCAACTTTCGAGGGGTCTTTACCGGAGAACGCTCCGCCTCCATGTCGTGCAGCACCACCATAGGTGTCTACGATGATTTTGCGCCCTGTAACACCGGTATCACCTTGAGGGCCGCCAATGACAAATCGCCCTGTTGGGTTGATATGGTATTTGACGTTGCCATTATCGTATTTGGCGTAGCGAGAGAGGATTGGGTCGATAACGTGAACTTTAATGTTCTGTTGAATCTCCGCGAGGGTGAGGTCTTCGGCGTGTTGCCCAGAGAGTACAATGGTATCAATATGTTGTGCAGTACCATTCTCGTCGTATGCGATTGTCACCTGTGACTTTGCATCGGGGCGGAAACCTAACGCAGGGTTGGCTTTGCGAACATCGGTGAACTGCTGCATTAGTTCGTGCGCGATGGTCAGTGCTAGAGGCATATAGGATTCAGTCTCGTTGGTGGCATAGCCGAACATGATACCCTGGTCGCCTGCACCCTGTTCTCCGGGATCTGCTCTATCGACCCCTTGCGCGATGTCGGGGGACTGTTGTTGAATAGCGAGCATAACGCCGCAGGTATGTCCATCGAAGCCGGTATCGGTGCTGTTATAGCCTACTTCTACGATGGTTTTCCGGACGATGTCGGCTATCTCAACGTAGGCTTTGGTGGTCAACTCTCCGCCAACGACGCACAGTCCGCGTGTAAGGAAGGTCTCTAGTGCAACGCGGGAGCCAGCATCTTTTGCAAGAAGTGCATCGAGTACGGCATCGCTTATCTGGTCGGCTAGTTTGTCTGGGTGTCCTTCGCTGACGCTTTCTGAGGTGAAAAGTATGTACTCTGACATGGTAAATCCTTTCTGAAATGGGTCGAAACAGCGCGAGAAGTTTTGTTTTTACGCTGTGACAACAGAGCGCGCTTCAGGGTGCGAAGCGTAGTTATTATGGCTTTACGAGTACTGTTTGCTCTCGCAAAAAACACAATAAAAAGACCTCTTCTGGGTGTGAAGAGGTCGTAATGCCGCATTATCAAGAAAGGTGCAGAGGCTTCTGCGCCATTTCAGATGTCTGCGTTACGCCCCTTATCTTGTTGGCACTAGGTGTCTGTGCCATACTCGGAGTTAGCACCTGCCCGCACTGCGGGTGGTTGTTGTGGTGTCATCGGGCCGTTCCCTCAACCACTCTGGATAAGAAGCCGCGCTAATCAATTGTCTACCCATACTTTAGCATAGACGAGAGGATTTTGTCAAGGTGGAAGAGTTCAGGGTTGCGGGAATCTTCACTTAACCTCACCCAACCTCTCCTTCGCAAAGGAGAGGAGTCTTAGCGGTATGAGATTAGAAGCCTGTGCGCGTTGTCCAAGTTTGGGGTTTGTGTGCATTTTTTCGCGCCTTTTTTGCGTATTTCGCGGTTAATTCCCAAAAGGGTGAACTCTTAGGGACTTACTCTGGAATAAGTCTTCCAGTTGAAAACCAGAAGCCCTCACCCCCGTCCCCTCTCCCAATTCTGGGCGAGGAGTGACTAGGGCGGAAGACGACTCCGTTGGGCGATAGTCTCCCTTTCCCTA
>JAPLCR010000536.1:0-1855 GCA_026392135.1 Armatimonadota bacterium | reverse complement strand
AGGAGTGACTAGGGCGGAAGACGACTCCGTTGGGCGATAGTCTCCCTTTCCCTAGAGGTTTTGGAAGATTTTAACTAGAGAGAGTCCCTTACGTCAAGGTTAGGTTAAGGATTACTGGTGAGGGCACTCTTAGAATCGTTGCTTTTAGACAGCTACGCTGTTTCGGGTAAGAGGGATACGGTTCGCAATGATTTCTCCCGTCCGCATATTCTTTAGCGGTGACTGTGAGTACTGGAGGATATAGGCTTTACGGTAGCCGTTAGAGCGATTGACTCCGCTCTTGTGAAAGGTGAGCGAGAGGAACACGGCGATGGAACCCGCCTTGAGTGGCACTGGAACGCCTTGGTTCGGTGCGTCAGAGGGGTAGCAGTTGAGACCTATAGGTGTCTGCTCGTGAGGGGCTAAGCCGCTCTTGTGGGAGCCGGGGAGTACGGAGATACACCCATTTTCGGTGGTCGCATCGTTGAGGGCGAGCCAGAGCGTGAGGTAGGGGGAGGGGGAGACGGGGGTGTAGCCGTCGTCTTGGTGCCAAGGGAACTCTTTGTTTCCTTCTGGGGCTTTGAAGACAGATTGATTCCAGTAGAGGTCAATGTCTGCCCCCAGTAGTTGCGTGGTTATCGCGACAAATTCGGAACGTTTGGCGAAGGCGGCAATGGCTTCGTCCTGCTCGGCGAGGAAAGCGGTAAATGAGATTTCGTCCGCTCGTGAGATACCTTCCGTCCCGCCCTTTTTCACGAGCTCCTCTTCGTGGCGTTTTTGGAATGTCTCAATCCGCAGAGTCAACTCTGCCATATCTTCCGTGCTAAACAGGTTCTCCAAAATAAAGTATCCATTTTCTTGGAGTTGGCTTCGCTGTTCTGTTGTGATAATGGGGTGCATACCTGTACTATATCCTTTTGGAAAGGTGATTTTTTGTGGAGAGTTTTACGCCGAAGGATGCGATAGCGTGTCGAAAATCGCCCACGCGCCTATCGCCTTGAGTTGTCTTTCCAGAATCGGGCGCACATCGTCGTCGCGCCATATCTCGCGGTAAAAGTCGTCGCAACCGTGTTCGGCGTACCATCCCGCCATATACGACCATGCGTAAGCCTTTGGCGAACGGGACTTTTCGCGGAGCCACGTCTCCACGTCTTCCGAGCGGGTGTCATAAGCCTCGCAGATAGCGGCGCAGACAAGTCGTTCGAGGGTCTGCTTGTTAGGTACGCCCGCTATCTCTCCTGAATCGGGAGTCTGCCACCGCACGACTTGAACTACGCACCTATCGTCAAAGAGTAGCCATGCGCCGTTTTCAAAGCGCGGGGGAGGAGGTTTACTGCCTGTTTCGAGTTCGCTATGCGTCATTGCAGTTTCTACAAGATGACGTATAGCGTCGCTATTTCGCGTCGGGTTTGTTGCGCCTTTGGTTTCGTCGGTGTCTGCGTCTACATTGACAATGAGGCGGTACTTTGTCGTATTCGCGTGTTCCCGTATACTTAGGAAAACCTCTTTGCCATAGAAGTTGAACTTATCGTCTAACTTAGATTCGCCCAGACATGGGACAACTAACGTAAACGCATCATTTCGCGCATAGTAGGCGAACTTGCCTTCACCATCTTGCTTGCGGTCATTCGGGTCGAGGGCTTTTTTATTTCCGCTGAGTTCGCGAGCGTCCTGCCAACCATTTTGGAGTAGTCCGCCTGCCCAAAACGCCCTGTCGCGAACGCCTTCCACCAGTATTAGGGACTCTCTCTAGTTAAAATCTTCCAAAACCTCTAGGGAAAGGGAGACTATCGCCCAACGGAGTCGTCTTCCGCCCTAGTCACTCCTCGCCCAGAATTGGGAGAGGGGACGGGGGTGAGGGCTTCTGGTTTTCAAC
>JAPLCR010000289.1:2788-19868 GCA_026392135.1 Armatimonadota bacterium | reverse complement strand
TTGAGCGTTTTGGCGGTATCAATAAAGAGAGATTTGAGACCCTCGGTGAGTTCCATCATGATACTCCTGCGTGTGATAGCAGGGTATTCCACATTCAGTGGGACGATTTAATCATTGAGAGTCCCCTAGAAGAGTGAGGCATTTGCAAAAACCTGTCAGGGCGGTAGTCCGCCAGTTGTGGAGGTATCTGTTTTAGCATTATCTCCTCCGCCAGCAGATGCGCCAGCAAAGGAGCTAAGGTTAGTCCACTATGTGTAACCGCGACATACACGCCTTTTACCCCCGGCAGTGCCCCCACTATAGGGTGGTCGTCTTGAGGCACAGGACGCATACAGAGATAGGCGCTCATACCCTTCACTGTCTCTAGTAAAGAGAGTTGCGGAAGCCAGTCGCTCACTCGAACCAGAAGTGACTTTCCAATCTCGTTCAGACGTTTCGTATCAAGGCTCTCTCCATGAGCGATTGTATCCGTGTCATCCGCCCCAACAAGCAAGCCGCCCGACGCGGTGGGGCGAAAATGGAGACCGCCTGAGTCGGGCGGATAGAGTACACGGCGCATCTGCCCCTCAGCTGACTGTGGAGCGGTATCTACCAATACGCCTGGGATCTGTTTGATGGGAACCGATTGCAATGACTGCGGATTCGAGGTGAGTAGACGAATTAAGGCAGGAGTCTGAAGACCTGCCGCCAAAACCACCGAGCGCGTTGCGTACTCCACTCCGCCTGCCCTAACCATAGAGACCCTTCCCTGCATATCTGTATGAAAACTCTCGATAGGGCAGTATTCCTTGATAGCCGCATTGTGGTTTCTTGCGTAGTGTGCCAAAAAACGGATAAGGCGTAAAGGCTCTACCCACTTGTCAGCAGGTGCATATAGCCCCTCCACATTCTCATTCGGAACGCGGCGAAACCGAACAGACGGCTCAAGTATCTCCATCTCGTGCGCGTTGACCGTAGTGTATGGATAGCCCAAAACCTGCAATCGCTCTGCTCGTCGTCGCAGTGTAGCAACCTGCTGTGCTTCACTATTCCGCGCCCAGTAGAGCGTTCCACCAGAATGAATACCAAGGCTCTCCGCCTTATGTTCCAGTACCAGAGTCTCATAACGCCTTAGTGCCTCCGCATTCAATCGAAAGTACGGCTCACTACTCTCTGTTTTTGAGGTAGCGTTAAGCCATGCGAATCCGCTCCCCGTTGTACCGCTCCCTAGTGCATAAGCCTCAAGCAGGGCGACACGGAGTGTTCGCCGCGCAAGTTCGTAGGCGAGGCAAACGCCCATTATCCCGCCCCCAACCACTACAACATCCACTATTTCCGGCATACTGCACTCCAATCCATTTGACAAAATAGCATCATTAGGATACAATAGAGTCCGCGCTAATACTCAGCGCGGACTCCTGTTATCACAAGCCCCAGTAGCCCAATGGCAGAGGCAAGCGACTTAAAATCGCTCCAGTGCGAGTTCGAATCTCGCCCGGGGCATACCCCCTATAGAGCCTCTGGATACGACCCCAGAATCCGCACAAAGAGAGAGTGTTCCTTCAAAAGCGCAACCGCCTTCTCCACGTTAAAGTCTCGAATATGCCCCTGAACATCCACATAGAAGGCGTACTGCCACGCCTCAACTTTAGTGGGGCGCGACTCAATCATGGACATATTCACGTTGAACTTCTCAAACGCGCTCAAAGCGTGAACCAGTTCACCGCTCTTGTAGAGGTTTTGTCTTTACCGGTAGGCTCTGGCTCATTATATCCAAGCACCAAAAAGCGGGTACGGTTTGTCGGGTTATCCTCAATATGCTCACACAGTATCGGTAACCCCGTTCGCTCCGCAGCAAGGTTCGTCGCAATTGCCGCACTCTCTGGGTCTTCAGCCGCCATTTCAGCCGCCTTTGCAGTGCTGGAAGCCTCGATCTGCTGAGCATGAGCGAGGTGGTTTTTTAGCCACTGTCGGCACTGTGCTACGGGCTGGAAATGCGAATAGAGGCGTTTGATACTCTCCAAAGACTCACATTTTGTGAGCAAGTTGTGAGTAATGGGCAGATATATCTCGGAAATAACGCGCAGGTTTGAATTCATGAAAGTGTCGAGGGTCTCAGGAACAACACCTGCCCACGAGTTTTCTACAGGAACTACTCCATAATCTACGGTGTTGCGTTCTACTGCCGCAAACACCTCCGTAATACTCTCTACAGGATGGTAATTCGCAGAGCGTCCAAACCGAGAAAGGCTGGCAAGGTGGCTGAAAGTCGTCTCCGGTCCGAGGAATGCTATCGAGAGCGGTTTCTCTAAAGCTCGGCACGCCGAAAGAATTTCGCGGTAGACGGCGCGAATTGCGAAGGAATCTAGAGGGCCTTTGTTAGAAGAAAGTAGACGCTGGAATATGTTAAACTCCCTTTCGGGGGTAAAATAGTGCGTGTTCTCGCGTGATTTTGTGTGACCGACCTCCTGCACGACGTGTGCGCGACGATTCAGCAGTTCTAAAATCTCTAGGTCAATCGAGTCTATTTCTATACGTAACTCAGAGAGGCTCATTGGCTTCCTTTCCAAAAGAATACTGTAGTGGGATAGCCTTCTTGGATTCGCGATACAGGCACGTGAATCCTTCTCACTCTACAAATAACCCGACAGCACTACCCCCACTGCCGCACTCTCGTTATGGGCGCGGTAGGTTTAAGGAACGATAACTATGTCACGAGGCTGGTTTAGCCGAAAGCAGAAACCCGGAAGCAACCCCAATAGCGTTCCGGATGGGTTGTGGAGCAAGTGCCCCAGTTGTAACGAAACCTCATTTGCTAAAGATGTAGAGCGCAACTGGTACCTCTGCCCTAAATGCGACCACCACCACAAACTACGCGCCAATACGCGGATTGCACTCACTATAGACGAAGATAGTTTTGAGGAGTTCGATGCGAACGTCACTGCTGTCGACCCCCTCGGATTCCCCGACTATGCTGACAAAATCAACCGTGCACGCGAAAAAACGAGCATGGTCGACAGCCTCTACACAGGTTTTGCCCGTATATCAGACCAACGTGTAGTCATTAGCGTTGCCGATTTTTCGTTTATGGGAGGCTCTATGGGGAGCGTGGTAGGCGAAAAAATCCACCGCGCGGTAGAAAGAGCCATTGAGGCACGCGTCCCTGTCGTGATGATAACGGCGAACGGCGGCGGCGCAAGAATGCAAGAGGGTATCTACTCTCTTATGCAGATGGCGAAGACAAGCGCGGCACTAGCACGCCTCAAGCAGGCGGGGCTTCCCTACATTGTCGTCCTCACCGACCCCACAATGGCAGGCATATATGCCTCCTACGCTGCGCTGGGCGATGTGATTTTAGCGGAGCCGGGCGCACTTATCGGCTTTGCAGGGCGGCGCGTGGGAAACCAAGATATGGGGGTCAAACTCCCCGACGACTTCCAGACCTCCGAATTTCAACAACGGTGCGGTATGATAGATGTGATAACCCACCGCAAAGAGATACGAAATGTTTTGGGTAAAGTCCTACGCTTTTTTGCAGAGGCTACCTTCGTTCCTCGCCATCCCAACATTTCTCGCCCTACTCGCCCTATTACTGCCCCGCAGGAGTTTGAAAAGCCCATTATAGAACTAGATAACCTCATTCATGAGCTGAAACAGGTATCTGAAAATCCAGAGGTTCGTGCCAGTACTCCTGAACTCGGCAAAGAGATACAAAAGGTGGAGAAGCAGCGAGATGCCATGATACGACAGGTTTTCGCGAACCTCACCCCATGGAACAAAGTTCAGATGGCACGGCATCCCGACCGCCCCTACACACTCGACTATATACAGATGCTCTTTGAGGAGTTTGTGGAACTCAAGGGAGACCGAACAAATGCAGACGACCCTGCAATTGTAGGGGGCGTGGCGCGTTTCGGAGAGCGATCCGTCTTTGTACTCGGACACCAGAAAGGGCGCAACCTCAAGGAGAGGCAACTGCGTAATTTCGGAAGCGCACGCCCTGCTGGGTTCCGCAAAGCCCTCCGCATTATGAAAATGGCAGAGCAGTTCAATAAGCCCCTCTTCGTATTTGTAGACACTCCTGCCGCAGAAGCCAATCTACTTGCCGAAGAAGAGGGAATTAGTACTGCCATCGCCGTCTGCCTTCGTGAAATGTCAGCCCTTACCATTCCCATCATCGTGGCAGTGGTAGGAGAGGGGGGAAGCGGGGGGGCACTCGGCATCGCCGTTGGTGACAAAATTGTTATGCTCGAACACGCAGTCTACTCTGTCATCCCGCCAGAGGGCTGTGCCGCCATTCTCTGGAACGACAGAACCCGTGCCGCTGAAGCGGCAGAAGCACTCAAACTCACCGCGCAACACGCCATCAAGTTCGGTATTGTGGATGAAATACTGCCGGAGCCGCTCGGAGGGGCGCATCGCGACCCTGAAGGCATGGCAGAGTCCTTACGCGTTATGTTCACGAAGAACCTTGTAGAACTAGAAAAACTGTCAAAAGAGGAGTTAGTGAACGCCCGTTATGCGAAGTTTTGCAGTATGGGAAGATGGGTGGATCCAGAGTTAGATGAGGATTCAGAACCCTAAACACGAAGCAAAAATGTTATGGAGACTGTTCCGCCAACAGCCTCCATGAACGTGAAGCCTACGGTAGGCTCTGAATTGCGCCCCGTCACCTACCGTAGGCTCCACAGCCTCATACTTTTCTAATTTCTTCGTTACAAAATAGGAAAACGCACGCCAAAGAGAGATGTGACAGAGCTACTTGGTAAAATTTTGATACACACTCTACTCTAGACACCTATACGCCTTCAATCGCAATTCGATGCCTGATTTCCTACGCATAAGAGAAACAGACTATCGGAGAACCCCTCCTCTCTGGTATCATGGAAGGGACAAAATTACAGTTCGCCTTTAACCTAGGTTAGGGCACACTCCTCACTGATAGAGTTTACCACTAATAAAATACAACCTCCACTCTCTACGGTATGAGAGCGGTTCAAAAAAGGAGTTTGAAACCAATGTCAAAGTTTGCGCTTACTGCGCTACTGGCTACATCACTCGGCTGTGGGCTTCTAACGCCTTTAGCAGCACAAGCCCCCAAACCCGTTAAGCCTGCCCCCACTACAAACAACGATCCTAACCCTGTAGTAGGTATTGTTGGTGATTCCAAAGTGACATGGGAGCAAGTAATTGCCCGTATGATGGCAGAAAATAAGGATGGACTTACGCAGAGTATCGCTACCATCGTTGGGCAAGAGGCAAGCAAAGCGTTCTTTGCAAACCCTCCCAAAGCCGAAGTCACTATCTCAAGAGCCCTTGCCTTCAAAGTCCTGCGTGAGCAGCCCACACAACAGGTCACAGTCACCCTCGACACGATGCTAGACGAAGAGGCGATGCGCCAAGAGATGCTCAAAATGAACCTCCGTGTTGGAGACCAGGATGTACAGGATTTCCTCAAAAAAGTGTTAGGGTTTATGCGTACCAAGGGGCAGATACCCGCAAACGTAACCGATGAGCAGTTTCTGGCACAACAAGGAATGACCAAAGAGTCCGCACTACGAACCATGCGCCCTCGTGTAATGGCAGGTGCTCTCTGGCTCAAAGACTTTGAGCAGTCCACACTAGGACACAAACTCTCTCCCGACGACTTTGTACAGGCACGGCACATCCTCGTAAGAGGTAAGAGCTCTGCTCCCAATACCAAGCCCGAAGAGATCAAGAAGTTGGAGCAAGAGAACCTCGAAAAAATTAAAAAGATAGCAGAAGAGATAAAGACCGGCAAGAAGACCTTTGAAGCAGCTGCCGCCGAGTATGGCGAAGATGGAACCAAAGCGGAGGGTGGTAGCCTTGGCGTATTTGGACGCAGTACAATGGTCAAAGAGTTTGATGCAGTCGCCTTCGATCTCAAGCCCGGTGTCGTAAGCGAACCTATCAAAACTCAGTTTGGGTATCACCTGATTCGCGTAGACAAAACAGGCAAAGAACTCACTCCTGCACAGCGTGACGAAGCGCTTGAAATGCTGAAAAACCGAGGAGTTTCGGGGTACATACCCAAACTCCGCAAAAACGCAAAAGTTCAGAACCTGCTTCGTTCTGCCAACCCCGGTGTGACCGGAGAGTAAGGAGTTTACGAGAGATTGAAACTACACGAGTATCAGGCAAAAGACCTGCTCAAGAAGTATGGGGTTGCCGTGCCGAAAAACGCAGGTATTGCCACCAGTCCTGAACAGGTTCGCATTGCTGTCGAGAGCTTGGGCGGGCGGGGGGTTATCAAGGCACAGGTGCATAGCGGCGGACGCGGTAAGGCGGGCGGCATTAAAGTTGCCAACTCGCCCCAAGAGGCGGAGACGATAGCCGCCCAAATCCTAGGAATGTTGCTCAAAACGCATCAAGTTCCTGAAGGTATAACCGTAGAGCAGGTTCTCATTGAAGAGCCAATCACTATCGCAAAAGAGTACTATTTGAGCATAGTGCCTGACCGTAGCTCGCAACGCAACGTCTTTATCCTCAGTGAAAAGGGCGGTATGGATATCGAAGCCGTCGCGGAGGAAGACCCCGACGCGATTGTTCACCTCTCCGTTGACCCGCTCGTAGGGATCAACGACTTTGAACTCCGCGAAGCAATTGTTGCCGCAAAGCTCGACCCCGCGTTCGCAAACAAAATCGTACTCTTCATGAAGCAACTCTATCAGTGTTACATGGAGGCGGATGGGGCTCTTGCTGAGATTAACCCCCTCGCCATTACAAGTGACGGGCGCGTGCTTGCCGCAGATGCAAAGTTTCAGATTGACGACAGTGCCCTCTTCCGACACAAAGAGTTTGAGGCGGCGGCACAAGAGAGCTTTGATAACCCAATCGAGGCAGAGGCACACAGGCAAGACATCGCCTACGTAGGGTTGGGCGGCGATATCGGGCTTATGTGCAACGGTGCTGGTCTCACTATGAGTACCATTGATGAGGTGAAACGCGCTGGCGGAAATCCGGCGAACTTCCTCGATGTGGGCGGTGGGGCGCAAGCCGAACGCGTTAGTAAATGCCTTGCGCTCATTCTCTCTGACCCAAATGTGAAAGGTGTTCTCATCAACATCTTTGGCGGTATTACGTGGTGCGATGAGGTTGCAAAGGGCGTTATTGCTGGTACAGAGACGCTGAATGTGACGGTTCCTATAGTCGTAAGACTAGCCGGAACACGTGCCGCCGAAGGAGCAGAACTTATCGCGAAAACTAACCTCATTCCCGCAACAACGATGCAGGAAGCCGCCGCGAAGATAGTCAGCCTTGTAGGTTAGAGCGGTTCGTCTCCCCTCCCTCGTTCTGTGTAGCGGGAGGGGAGACGCGCTTTTGGCGAACCAATGAACAAGACCGATTTAGAAAACCTTGCACAAATACGTCTGGAAGAGGCGAAAACTCTTCTGGACAATAGGCATTATTCTGGCGCATACTATCTTTGCGGCTATGTAGTTGAGTGCGCCCTGAAAGCCTGTATCGCGAAAAACACTCAGCAGTATGACTTTCCTGACCCGAATATCACAAAGTCGAACTGGACGCATAATCTTGCCGCTCTCCTCGTCAATGCCAAAATTGACAAAGATATGCTTTCAGAAAACGCCTCGACAAAAAGAAACTGGTCTCTAGTGATAGCTTGGACGGAACAATCTCGATACCAAACACACAATCAAATAGAGGCGGAGCAGACTTATGACGCGGTAGCTAATCCCTCCAATGGAGTCTATCAATGGATCAAACAACGCTATTAGTCCAGTTCGCTTTAGATGACGGGCGACGCTTTGTCGAGGCGTTGCACTCGCAACCTGAGTTCGACTTGAACGCTGCTTTTTGGCACTATCATAGCGACTTAGATAGATGGACGCTTATTATCGCTACCCCTATTGTAGATAAAGCGGGAGCGGGAGCGGCTTACGAGCGAATCATTGCAACTATTGATGCTATGGAGCCGCCATTCCAATGGTTAAAATTTACCGATGTTTATGCGAAAAGCCCTAATGACCCTCGTGATGGGTAGGTGGGTAATTGAAGCAAAAGGTACGCAACAGGTGCTGTTTCACTACTGTGACTGTGCTTCTCAGCACGACAATAGCGACATTCTACGGCAAGACTTGGGGGGCGGATACGTGCGCTGTGACCGCTGTTCTGAGAAGTTCCTACCCTCTACCGACGCGGGAAACCCCCGCCTCCTCTTTCGCTTGAAGCGCAACGAATAGACATGAGGACTTCCATTTGGCTCAACTAGACAGTATCACCGCACATCCTACCGTAAGGCAATTCCTCAAATTTTGTGTCATCGGTTTCTCCAGCATGATTATTGACGTAGGCATCTGGAAATTCATGATGAACCACTATGGCTGGCACTGGATCCTCGCGCAGACCCTCTCTTTCGCGATTGCTGTCACGAATGGCTTTATCTGGAACAGCTACTGGACTTTTCGGGGGCTGGGGTCAGGGAAACGACACGAACTGTACGCCCGCTTTGTGGGGCTTAATATCATTGGCTACCTACTAAATATCGCTATAATGAAGACCATTCTCGTTGTATTAACAGGGCAAGTCATTCACGATGGAAAACACGAGGATATGCACCTCAATGCCGCTAAAGGAGTCGCTATTGTCTGCGTCGCCTTCTGGAACTTCTTTTCAAATAAAAAGTGGACATTCACTACTCCAAAGCCAGAGGAAAACTAAACCATGCCCTCATTTGAGATGATTTATGATACGGAAGAAGATGTACTGGAGGTGACTTTTGAGGTTTTTGAGGAGACCTTCGCCCGTACCATCGCTCTTAATGAACGTATTCTGCTCTTCACTGACACCAATTTTCAGAGTAGTTGGGGTTTGAATTTTGACGGATATGGCACACTACTGCAGGTCAATGAAACGGTACTCGACGGCTTAAACGCACTCTCAGAACCGAATCGTCTTCGTATTTTACAGCTGCTCGCAGAGCCACCCGTCAGCTACTTTCTCGAAGTACGAGACAAAGCAGAGGGCATTGCTGTTATCAAATCGCCGAATCTGGAGGTATTGGTAGGTTAACCGATGCTGGCGAAGTAGGCGACGCTCTCTCGAACCACCTGCCACTCCTCCGCAATCACCGCCGCCGAACTTTCGCCACGCTCCCATTGAGGCAGAAGCAGAGGTTGTCTTGCTATTGTAAGGGCAAGCGCGAGACCTGTACAGCGCGTCAGTCATGCTATACTCCCTCATCCAGAAGTGCCTGTCGTTCTAAAAGGCGATTCTCTGTGTTGAATCCCAAAATACGCGCCGTAACCTGCCCAATATCCGTTTTCGGAGCGATACGCTGGTGCTGGTCGTATTCAAAATGGTCAGACCAAATATCTATTCGAGGATTGAAGAAGCGAACAAAAACAGGCGCGTCCGTAGAACGTATCGAGCCAACATCGCTCCCTTTATAAAAAAAAAAAAAAAGCAAGCGAGGGCTAGGTTTTCTAACTCTGTCTCGCCCCCATGTTTCTCGCTGATAATGTGATCCACTTCGCATCCAAATTCCGTGTCGCCTTCCTGAATACCGCAGTATTCGCAATAATTCCCCGCCCGTCGGCGCACAGAGCGGCGCATCTCCGCTGGGATATGCGTGATACTCATGAAACCCGTTTCAAGCGTTTACGCGCCTGCGCCTTCACTAATCGCATCACGTGTTCTATCTGTGCATAGTGGTCAAGTTCGCTCTTCTCGTCCTCGGTCAGCGCACCCTCTTTTTCGCCCGCCACCAACTCCCAAACTCGCGCCCTTGACTGTTCAGACGGCTTGAACTCCAAGATATTGGGGGCTTGCGCCAGCATATTGATAATCTCTTCGGAGGCGGGTCTAGGTTTGAGGCGCTCTTCGGCATCCGGCTCCTGCATAGAATTCGGTTTTTCCATATTCACTCCTCCTCTCCCCATAGTATAACACGACTCTGTAGTAGCGTAATCGCCTCACGCGAGCTAGGCGATACTCGCGAAGTAGGCGACGCTCTCTCGAACCACCAGCCACTCCTCCGCAATCACCTCCGCAGAACTTTCGCCACGCTCCCATGCGCTTGAGTAGGGCGCATCCATCGGTAGCGCGTGTTTCTCAAGAAACGGGGTGACCGCCTCGTATTTCGCTCTCTGCTCCACAGGGTAGTGCGCCCACCACTCAACCTCATTCACGGGTATCGTGCGCGTCGCTTGCGCGGCAACCTCTATCGCGGGGAGAACGTCATGCCCGTTTTGAGCGACAATCGCGAGCATTTCGGGAAACGGTATCGCCCCCTGCCCAGCAGAACATCGTACCAAGCGATAGCCTTCGGGCGCAAGATAGACCTTATAATCCTTCAAGTGGATATGCCGAATAATAGAGGCGATGGCTTGCGTATACGCAATAGGCTCTTCACCAACAGCGAGGGGGTTTCCTGCGTCCAGCGTCACGCCAAACGCGGGGCTATGGTTCACCTGCTCGGCAAGCCAGAGGAGGTCGTCACTCGTTGCATCCTGATGATTCTCTACCGCTAGACAGACCCCCAACTCCTCCGCATAGGGTATCACCTCTTGGAGACGTTTCGCCAGCGCATCGCGATGAGCGTCCCACCCTCCTGCGAAATTCCGCCTATCCCCGCACAAAATATGACTTAGCACAGCCCGAACCGTCTTCGCTCCCGCCTCCTGCGCCGTCTTCAGGTACTCTCTGAGGTCTGAGGTCTTCCTACCAGTCTCCACGATTGCGCCATCAAAAGAGGGAACCTGCGAGGACAGCCCGAACTCTACCCCGATCAAACCCAACTCCTTCGCCGCCTGCATAAGCCCCAGTGGGTCGAGCGGTGCTTCTGGCTTTACACCATCCTTTGTGGCTAGGTAGCCCATGACGTGCGGTAGGCTGTATCCGCAAAGCGCAAAAGGTACTGTTCCCATACTATCGCTCCTCATATCTCAACTGTTTGTAAAATAGCACGGTGTCGTGAAGTTGACCATTCGCGCTTTGGGCAAACTCTGGAATAACTCCCGCCTCAATGTATCCCATCTTTCGGTATAGGCTTTCTGATATATCACCGCGCCGCGTATCCAAAACAAGGAGGCTTCTCCTATGGCCAACGGCTATCTCCTCTATCCGCACCATAAGTCGACTTCCTAGCCCTCGTCCGCGGCACTCGGTCAAAACCATCAACTTCTGCACCTCCGCCCTATGCCGAGCGTTGGCTTTGCCCGCAAGCGCAAGCTGCACGGAACCGACAACTCTGCCGCCGTCTAGTGCGGCAAGCAGAATTGTGCCGTCGCTAGCCACACTACGCCAATACACTTCCGCGGTATGAGTATCAAGGGGAGGTAGAAAGCCGATAGAGGCACCGGTATTAACGGTATCTTGAAGAAGAGAGACAAATTGGGGCAGGGAGGAGAGAAGGTCATCAGGAGCGAATGGAACTATTTCCATATCCTTCTACCCCAACTCTTTGGCGCGGTTCGCGGCTTTTTCCACAGCATCCATAAGGGCGGCGCGAACACCGGAGTGTTCCAAAGAAGCAAGAGCGGCAATGGTAGTACCTGCGGGGGTAGTCACCATGTCACGAAGTTGTGCAGGGTGAATTCCCGTCTCCATCACCATTTGAGCCGCACCAAGAACGGTCTGTGCGGCAAGTTGGTGGGCTATATCACGCGGAAGACCCACCTTAACCCCGCCGTCAATCAGAGCTTCAATCATCAAGTATACGTAGGCAGGACCAGAACCAGAGAGTGCAGTCACCGCATCCATCATGGATTCAGGAACCATAACGGCTTTGCCGACTGCCTCGAAAATTGCCTTCGCCTGTTGCTCGTGAATAGAGGTTGCATGGGAGCCAGTACAGAACGCAGAGGCACCCTGTAGGAGTTGTGCAGGGGTGTTGGGCATAGCCCGAATAATAGGGATGTTTGCGCCAGCGTGTGCTTCCAGCGTAGCAAGGCGCACTCCTGCCGCAATACTGATAAGCAGGGGAGGTTGCTTGCCCTCCTCACGCTGAAGGTGTTCTGCTATCTCGTCAACAACAGGAACCACGTTATACGGCTTTACGCACAGGATGATGATGTCGGTGAAGCGTGCAATCTGTGAATTACTCTCAGCAATTTTTACCCCCAGAGACTGTTGCAGCATCTGCGTGTGAGCAGAGTGCGGGTCAAAAATGACGAGACGATTTGCGGGGGCGGCATTTGCCTGCACTAGCCCCCGACACATCGCGCTACCCATAGCACCAACGCCGATAATACCGATTCGCTTGTCGCTAAACATTTCCAAAGCTACCCCTCTACCTCTTCTCATAGTTCAAACTAGAGGGAGTTATCGTCCTCATAAGGAGAGCGGCGAAACGAGGGAGTCTCTACATCCCCTGCATCCACATCTACGTTTGCAGGAACAAACATATAGACCTTATCACCAATCCGGTTCACCTTACCGTCCAGCGCGTAACACGCACCTATCAGGAAATCAAGAACGCGCTCTCGCATCTCCGGCTTGGCTTTCTCCAAATTGATGATCTGATGCTCTCCATTGCGTAAACCATCTACCGCAGTCTTCGAATCTTCAATCACTTGAAGATTTAGACGCACGGCTACCCGGCTAGCGCGGGAGACATGGACGCTCAAATTGCGCTGGGTACGTGCCGAAGCTGAGGCAGAGGCATTCGGTTGTGAGGGACGTGTGTCGTAGTTGTCCATCGTTTCTTCGTCGTCACCGCCAAAGAACTGGTCTTTAACGCGGCGGAACCAGCCTCGATTCTCTGATTCTTGGGGCATTGGATTCAAGTGTTTCTTCCTCCGAGATGATAATTGCTAACCTAGCAAAGAGCTATTGGCTTGTGAGCGCGAGCCAAATATCGCCGTACCTATCCGAACAAGGGTGGCACCCTCTTCTATAGCAATCTCAAAATCCCCAGTCATTCCCATTGAAAGAGTGTAGCGCATGGGGTAGGGAAGATGCTCAAACAGCTGATAAAGCGTCTGAAATGCGGAGCGTACTACTACCTCCGATGGGGCGAAAGGAGCCATTCCCATGAGCCCCTTAACCTGAATACCTTCCAGAGAGCCAATTCGCTCAACCGCAGAAGGTAAATCGTCAACCCCAAAACCAAACTTGGCGGGGTTAGCATCCAGCTTTACTTCAAGCAGAAGCTGTTGCACAATCCCCAGAGTGACCGCTCGTTTTGAAATCTCTTGTGCTAAAGCCAACGAATCCACGCTCTGGATAACCGCGAACTTTCCAACCACGTCACGCACCTTATTACTTTGGAGATGACCAATGAGGTGCCATGAGATGTCGGGCTTGTTTAGGGGAGGTATTCCTACCTTCGACTTTGCCTCTTGTACATAGTTCTCGCCAAAATGCGTTATGCCACTCTCATGCGCGGAAAGAATGTTCTCAGGGGAGACGGTCTTGGTGACTGCGAGGAGCGTAATCTCTTGAGAAGAACGCCCTGCCCGCTCCGCCGCACTAGCACAGCGTTCACGCACTCTTGCGATATTCTCGGCAATACTCATAAATGTTTACGGAATCTTGTTGGATTAGGAACATAGGAATCTAGGTGTAGAGGTTGAGTTTCCGTTTGTACCTAAATCTGTATTGTAAAGTGTAGCACGATAGGAATCACGAACGCAAGTACTTTTTAGTGTATTTCTGTATTTATTTGCAAATTTTTACGTGTATTGTACATTGTTGCGCCTATTGAACACTCTTAGCGGTCTCTGAGAGCAGAATCAAGGGGTTCTCACTATTCAATGGTATTGCTATGTCCTTCGTCTCCGTAGAAGACGAAGAGGCAAACCAAAACTATCTCTTAACGAAAATGTAGATTCTTCTCGACCTAATGCACAAGCGAGTAGATAACCGCGCTACTTAAACAAAGGCTAATACAAAACAGTGAGAACGCCCACACCTTCCAACGTCCAAGTTGAAATATCTGTGCAACGAGGGTTATCATGAAGAGTGCCCCTACGCCCGCGCTCAAACCATGACCGTAAGTAAACAGACTGGAAGAGTTGGACGAGAACATCGCCCCCAATACCAGCACGAGGCTGCCGCCTAGCAATCCCGGAACCAATTTCGCGCTCTGTATCGTGTCCGCTCCCGCGCAAATGAGGGTTAGCATAATGAGCATGAAGCCAGAAGCTCCTACCGTTGGCGGAAGCATCCAGCGGTTTAGGGAGTTTGGCATAAGGCTCATGCTCACCGCCGTCACTGGTAGCACGGAGAGAAACAGCAGAGGCGCATACCACTTCATAATTACCGGAAAAGCGAGACGCGGACTGATTACCTTCAACCGTAAGGGAATGGTGTAGTCGCCCGCCTCACTATGAAGCGTGACCTTCTCCTCAAACATCCCCGTCTCCCAAACCCGATTAGCGTGTGCTGTAAAGGTAAGTATCTGTTTTGAGCGTTCAAAGGCACGCGGATACACGGAGAGCCAGTCCGGTTTTTCACCGATGTGCGCTCCTGCACTGCCCTTTAGTCCTGCTATTTTAATCTTTACGCGTTGGCTACTCATATCTCCTTTGCGTACCGCGCCAAAGTCCACAATCTCCGGTGTAGCCGTAACCTGAAGAGGAGCACTTTTGCGCCCAAACAAGCTACGCTTTTGGACTGCCTCCTCCTCGTTCTCCTCGGCAGGCTTCTGTATCTGGACAGGGACGTATGCAGGCTCCGGCAGAAGGAATTCTGCGACAAGCACCCCTTCCGAAGTTCGTACAGGGGGAGGCACTGAAGTCACTTCACGAGGCAGATTCAGTATACCAATAGTGGGAGTAGGGTCGCTTTCTTGTAAGAAGGTAAGCGTTAGCGAAGAGACGCTTCCACTCTCGCGAAACTGAATAAGGTCATCCCGAAAGTCAGCCGCTCGCGGATAGCGTTGCAGTTTATCTTTTGCGAGGGCGCGGTTAAGAGTGGCTTGGAGTTGGGGCGCAACACGAGGGAGGTGTGTAGAGAGCAGGTCGGGCGAATCCGTATCAAGCAACCGCTTCCATGCGAATGGGTCTTTCACGCGCTCCACATGGAAAGGGCGATAACCCGTCAGCATTTCGTACAGAGTCACCCCTACTGCCCACACGTCCGACTGATGGTCAGAACGCTCAATCTCAGCAAAATCCTCTGGAGCCATATAAGCGTAGGTTCCGGCACCCCCTGCATAAGCGTTCGTCGCCAGAATCTCCGCCAGTCCAAAGTCTACAATTTTAATGCCTCCCTCACGGGTCACAAGAATATTCGCGGGCTTGATGTCGCGGTGGACAATCTGTTGGGAGTGCGCGTACTCTAGCGCGTCCAGTACCTGAATTGCATAGTGAAGCGACTTTTCAAGGGAGAGCCGCCCCTCTGCCCTAAGCTTCTCTTGCAGGTTCTGACCATCCACAAACTCCATATCAATCACGACCTTGGAGCCGATGCGGTCTACTCCATTGACGCGCACGATATTGGGGTGGCGCAGTCTGTCCAAAACACGCGCCTCTTCCAGGAACTTTTGCAAGTTTCCTGCCTCAACATCCACCTCCTTGAGAGCGACCTGCTTATTTAGAAGCGTGTCTTTGGCAAGGTAGACGATACCCGAAACACCGTGTCCCAGCACGTCCACCCGTTCGTATTTCCCCAGTTGTCCGAGTGGCATAGTTCTCCTAGTTCCCTGAGTTGGGCGTTCCTGCGCTTGTCGAAGAAGCTTTTATGAGTTCCGCAGGAGGGATATCCTTCTCGTTCTCATACGCAGAAATACGATAGAGGTGTCCGCCCGCTATGTAGTAGATGTCGCCGCTTCGTGCAATCGCTATAACAGAAGGCGCTGTCACTTTTGGCTTTCCAATATCGAATTTTACCCGTATCCCTTCGGCATCAAATTTCCAGAGGCTCTTAGTCTTAGGGTCGCTCTGAAACCGGTTTCCGCTCAGGTCGTAGGCGACAACGGAGCTGGGTGTGGCAGGCACAGCAATCGGGGTGCTGTCAGGTTGGTTTCGTCGCCGTCGCGTCGGCGGCGTGGTTGAAACTGTCGCGTCAGTGCTGCTACTTCCCAAGGTAGGCAAGCCGGATATCTGCTGAAGCCCCTTTTTCTTTACAAGGTGCATCAAGCGCCCATTCGCTACGGCAACAATAGGATTGCCGTCCCCACCCACTTGAAGGAAATCTGGACGAACCGTGTTATTAACGAGTAGGTCAGGCATCCCATAGAAAAGCGGGAGTGTGGTGCGCTCTATAATGGGAGCAGGAGTATGCTCTTTGACATACGCCTCTCTCTCCTTCTCTGCCCTCTGCTTTACGAAATAGGCTGCGCCACCGCCTCCACCCACGAGTCCAATCACAAAAATCAGAAACGCTAGCGTAGGCGATATACCACGCTTCATCACAACAGGGGAGGGGATCGACTTAGATTCCAGACTTATAGGAGATTCTGGCTCTGTATCTAGCGTTATCGGCTTAAAGGCGGCGGTGTTTCTTCGCCAGTCATCGGTATCGGCGGTAGTCTCGTCCTCATCCATTACGTTGCCTACAGGTATTGGTGTAAAGGTTCCATAGCGCACCACTATCACCGTGATATTGTCAGAACCGCCGCCCTCTAAAGCCGCCTCCACTAGGCGGTCACACGCCTCTTGAACGGTGGATGCGGAGGCGAGAACGCGCCCGATGTCCCTGTCTTCCACCTCGGTAGACAGCCCGTCCGAGCATAGTAGGAGAGTATCTCCCGCCTCTAAGTCTATCTCAAAAACATCGCCCTCAACCTCCTCCTCAATTCCTACCACGCGCATCAAAATGTTGCGGTGACGGTTGACGCGTGCCTCTTCACGAGTCATCAATCCCGCCTGAACCTGTATCCACACATGAGAGTGGTCTTCAGTCACCTGTAGCATTTTGCCCGTGCGCTTGAGTATATAAGCCCGGCTATCACCGATATTGAGGACAGTAGCATGACCACCTTGCACTATCGCACCCACGCAGGTAGTCCCCATACTCATCTCTACAGGGCGCGAATCCACCTGATTACGCTCAAAGATTTTGCTGTTCGCTGCCTGTATACCAGATAAAAGTAGTGCGCTAGCGTTCGGCTTTTTGTCTGGAGTACGGGCAAGCAGCTGAGAAACGACTTGGGGCATCGTTTCAACGGTGATAC
>JAPLCR010000289.1:2304-2766 GCA_026392135.1 Armatimonadota bacterium | reverse complement strand
GAGGCTATTTCGCCTCCCTTTGTGCCACCCATACCGTCGGCGACAACTACAAGTGCGTCAAGGTGACCTGCAAGGTCACTTTTTCGCAAAACCGCATAGCTGTCTTCATTGTTCTCACGGCGTTTGCCGGGATGTGTTTTATAGCCTATGGCAAGACTCAAGGTTAGCCTCTATTCGGCGTGTCTAACTTTCGCGGTTACGCCGTATCAATTGAAGTAGTACTACTGTAAAGAGTATAAATACCCCAAGAAGGAGATAGCGCAACAACCCTAATACCATGGTTTTCTCCATTCCTAAGCAGGGTAGCCTGAAACATCGTCAAGCGATAGAAATTTCGTGGTCACCGCCCCAAAATCCTGCTCAGACTACACGATTCGCTTAACACTACGTACCAAATAGTGAGTTCGCTACGAAATTTTTTGAAAATCTGAACTGTTTACTGTAATTTATCTTCTAACAAGT
>JAPLCR010000289.1:0-2284 GCA_026392135.1 Armatimonadota bacterium | reverse complement strand
TAGAGGAGTGTGAGCCATGATTTGCAAAAACTGTTCTGCCAAACTGCCCAACGATGCGCGTTTCTGTCTAAAGTGCGGGTTCGCTATACCTCTTCAGCCTTCACAGCCTGTTGCGGCACGTCCTGCCCCTTCTCTGTCCACTGCTTCCGCCACCCCGCCGTTTACACCCTACAAATCCGAACCGCTACCCAAAAAGTGGATAGCGGTAGGCTTGCTACTCCTAGTGTTGGGCGTTGCAGGGGCGATGTACTGGAAAAGTAGCCGTGTGACGGGGGCGGCTGGAAATAGTGTTTTAGGAAACCTTGTCAATGCGCCCGGCTCAGGCAGAGGGGTAGATATGGTACAAGCTCCCGGTGAAGCCCCCAAAAACGAGATGGTGCAGGCTCCCGGTCAGGGTAAAGAGCGCCCTATCGAGATTGAAGACTATCTGAAATTCCTTAAAGAGATAGAGAACACAAAGCAGAGGCTTATTCGCTCACAAACCGGTGAGGCACTCAAAATGTTGACGATGGCGCAGACCTTGAGAGCTACCATTGAGGAAGAGACCTACAACGACACCTTCAAAGGTATCAACAATACTATGAACTATCAGGTGGAGGATTGGAATAAACTCACGACCCAGTTCCAAAGTAAAGCACCGCCCGCCGCCTGCCAGGAGCTACACGACAAGTACTACGACCATCTCGGTAAGTTGCAGACCATCATTATGCAGGTCAACGATGCGATGAACGCCGTGAATAAAAACCCGCAAGATGCTCTCGGAAAATTGACGCAACTACAGGGGAAAGCAAGTATTGATATGGACGAAGCAATTCGGAAAGCAGACGATAGCCTCTCGGATGTCTGTTCAAAGGCGGGTATCCGTAAGGACTTCGATGTTCGAGGAGACGCAAGTTCGTCGGGGAGCCTGTTCCACTAAAAGTGGGCTATGTTCGGTACATTACTCTGAGGATTTAAAAAGTTAGCAGGGTTGTAGAATCTCTTCACGCTGACGGGTGCGTGCCTCCATAAGTGGAAGCAGGGCTTTATGCGCCTCTAAAAGACACCTCTCGGTAGCCTCCCAGTCGATACAAGCATCCGTTATAGAGACACCGTAGCGGAGATCCTTGAGGTCTTCAGGTACGTCCTGTTTACCCTCGTTGAGGTGGCTTTCCAGCATAAGCCCTACAATAGAGCGGTTGCCGTTCACTACCTGCTCTATGCAGTTTGCAAAGACCGATGGTTGTCGGCGGTGGTCTTTTTGCGAATTGCCATGGCTGCAGTCCACCACCAAATTTAGTGGTAATCCATTCGACTTTAGCTGTGCCTCCACCTGAGCAATACTCTCTGCATCGAAGTTTGGCGATTTCCCCCCGCGCAGTACAAGATGACCGTAACGATTTCCTCGTGTATGAAAAACCGAACACTGCCCTTGCGGGTTGATGCCGAGGAAACGGTGCGGAATGGCGGAAGAACATATCGCGTTAATGGCGACAGCCACGCTCCCATCCGTTCCATTCTTAAACCCGACCGGGGTGGAAAGACCACTCGCCATTTCGCGGTGTGTCTGCGACTCGGTAGTGCGTGCGCCGATAGCCGTCCAAGAAATAAGGTCGCCAAAATACTGAGGCATGATAGGGTCAAGGGCTTCTGTGGCAGACGGCAGACCAATGTCCGAAATTTTTAACAGAAGTTCACGGCTCAAACACAGACCCTTTTCGATGTCGAAAGAGTCGTCAAGGTCAGGGTCATTGATAAGCCCCTTCCAACCAGAGACCGTTCGCGGCTTTTCAAAATAGACGCGCATCACCAACACTAGAGTCTCTTGAACGCTATCCGCAAGGTCTTTCAGGCGGTTGGCATACTCCAAAGCGGCGGTGGGGTCGTGTATTGAACACG
The DNA here is from genome assembly GCA_026392135.1 of Armatimonadota bacterium. GTDB lineage: Bacteria > Armatimonadota > Chthonomonadetes > Chthonomonadales > Chthonomonadaceae > CAIJLM01. The sequence continues at coordinate 406 of JAPLCR010000289.1, read as the reverse complement.
GACCTACCACTACAAAAAGACGTGGGTCTGTGCCGTCAAGGACGTTTTCGAGGGTATATCGATAGTCCAAAATCTTTTGCCGCTCATCTGCGACAAGGGGTAGCCGTTGCATCACCTCAGAGGGTGGAGGGAGGAGTTTGTCAGATATAATGTTTATGTTACTAAGTGCGCGAGAGTTCATAGCAGTACATTATACCGCAAATCGAAAAACTGTGCGCCCATTTGTAAGCCGAGGAGGTGTATAACCCATCGGGAATCAAGCGGGGTAGGCACAAGCATTAGCCTCGCAGGAGCACTGGAAATGGTAACTCCTCTCTAGCTCTCCTCTTGTGAAGAGGGAGGTATAGAGAGGAGGGAACCAAAACAACCAACGTTGACGCAGGCAGTTACGAGGCTGCGTAAGCGG
>JAPLCR010000215.1 GCA_026392135.1 Armatimonadota bacterium | reverse complement strand
TTTGCATGGCTTCGATAACTGCCCAGACAGCCTCGAAGCCTTGCTCATAGATAGATGGGAACTCTTCACGGGTTAGCATAGTTCTATTCTCGGAGACTTTCTAACCGAATCCTACTCTTTTCATAGGGTGAGTAGTTACCGTAAATTACTCTTCTATTGGCTTCGTGAAGATAGTTGTTCGGCTACAACAACGCGCTTCACGAGCCCCCTCTGACCAATTTCCCAAAAGAAACACGTGAAGATGAGAGGCCACTGCCCTGCTTCAGCAACCAAAACTTGGTCCCATGTCTGGTTCAGGACGCCGCTCCCTTTCATGTGCAGATTCGAGCATCCGGGGAAGTTCCACTTCTCGGCGCTGGCGTTGGAGTAAATCCTCAGTCGCTAGGGGTTCAGGCAGAACCAGTGAGGAAGCAAGCGCAATATCTTTTTGGCGAGAGGTCTGCATTTGGTCAGCTAGATGCGCCAGTGTGTCCCCTACCTCGGACCGCTCTGTGTAGAAGCGAGTGTCCCCTCGTGCGCGTGATGCTTGCACATAGGAAAGTTCACGGTCCTGCATCGGTCCTCCGGCAAGTACAAATACATTTTCGGTAGTCACTCCTTGCGCTTTATGGGTGGTGACCGCATATCCAAGACGCATCTGTTCATAGTGGCGAATATCAATTGTTCGCCTGTCGCCGTTATCGAGTCGAGCCAGAAGCGTTTGTTTCGCCGTATCAATACCTTCTACCATTCCAAGCGTGCCGTTCTTTACGCCATAGAGCCGCGAATTCCGGGTAAACAGAACGCGATCCCCCACATAAACGAGTTCGCCGGCGATGGAGACCTTGTCTTCACCCAACTTTCCGGCGTGTCTGCGCTCTTCTTGTATAAGCTGGTTGAGCGTTCTGGCTTCGTGGTTTGTGGAAGTAAGAATAAGGTTGTCTTTCGGGTCACCGCCTTTTTCTTGCCAGTCAGATACAATCGCGCGCATCGCGCTGGCTCTGTCTGCGGTCACCGTCAGAAGTCCACGTTCTGCGTAGGAACGTAGCGCATTCTCTGCACGCCCGTTGGCAAAATCATGAACGGCATCGCGCGCCCAACCTTCTCGTTGCCGCCGAATCTCTGTTAGCTCCGCCTGTCCTATCGTGTTGGCTATGGACTTGAAAGGAGCGCCGACTTCTATTGGCTGAAGCTGCTTGGCATCTCCAACAAGGACAAGTTTCGCCAGCCCCTTTGCCGCATGCTCAATGAGTCGGGACATCTGCTTTGTACCGATCATCCCAGCCTCGTCTACTACGAGGATGGTCTTTTCATCGAGCCGGTACTGTTCACGTTCCAGCCGATAGTTGAGAAAGTCTCGTTGCTTAGAGCCTATCTGCCACGTCGCGTACTTCCACTCATGCGCCAGCGGACTTGTCGGTTGGTGATACTCGCCACGTATCTTCTTTCGCGTGTCCCCGTCTATCTGCCAGGTAGCGTACTTGAATTCGGCCTTGAAGGCGCGCCCCGCATCGGGGGAATAATCGAACCCTCTATCAAGTTCCTTTAAGAATTTGGCTATTGTGTCGCTCGGTATGCCTGCTCCCTCTTGCAGACCCTGTGCGGCTTTCCCGGAGAGAGAAGCGCCGATGACTCGATAACCCCCTTGTTCCCATGCCTCCCGGGCGACAGACAGCATTTTCGTTTTTCCCGTGCCTGCCATACCGGAGACTACTTGAACGCTTCCTTTTTCGGCAGTAATATGCCGTAGCGCCCGCACCTGTTCTTCGCTTAGCTCCGTCTGCCGAGATACCGTCTTCTGAAATGTCTCCATAGGGAGAATGTGCCGGTCGTCGGTTTTGCCAGCCACCACCAGAGATAGTATCTGATGCTCGGTCTCAAGAATTTCGCGTGTGGTGTAGCGCAATTCGCCTTTCACACGGCCAAGAGCAATAATCTCGGTAGACCGGGTGAGCGTGTCTTTGACCGCTGTCTGGACCGCCTCCGCGTTGATACCCCTTCCGGGCGCCTCCTCGGCGACAAAGCGCAAAAGCTCTTTTTGTGAGAAATAGCTTTCTTGAGAGGTGATCCTCTCTATCGCCAGACGGATAGCTTCCTGTTTCTCCGCTTCCACGTCGCGAACCGGTCGCGTGTTTAAGAGGCCCGCTACGTCACTATTGGTGAAACCCTGCGCCGCGCCGATCTTCTGCCATTTTGGAAACAGCTCGCTTCGGGCTATATGCCCTTTCTCCGTGCGGGTGGCAAGCGTTGCGTAGGCCGAAGCGGCAGCGCTCGTTAGCCCCCGTTCGCCTAAGAACGTCTCTATCTCGGCGCGGCGCTTAGAAAACTCGGCGCTTAAATCCTTAGGAACCCCCGCCACTTCAAACCACGTCCCCTGACGTTCGCACTGTACTCCGAGTCGGTTTTCGAGTTCCGCCGAAAGCTCGGCGCGATAGAGAGCCCCTGCCGTCATCTTGTTGTCGTAAATGGGCTTGCTCATAATAGTTTTTGTCTTGCCATCGCTCAACGACACAGCAACATTCAACAGAAGCGCGTGCGTGTGAAGTTGCGGGTCTAGCGCCCGCGAGGTTCCATGTTCAAAGGTGGCAAAAATCAAACCGGCCCTTTCATGTTCAGCGCCACCCCGCCCACGGCGCGTTATGCCAGCAACGTCTTGCAGGTATTCCAGCGCCTTTTTCACTGCCTGATAATGCGCGTCTTGAATAGTATGTCGGGTCTCAATGTCAGCGACCGCCCAAAGCACCGAAACGGACTTTGGGGCAGAGAAGGTCAAATCCCAGCCTGGCTGATGTTCCTTTGCGCCAGCAATTCTAATCAGGGGGCGATCTCCCTCCGGAGAGAGGCCAATCAGAAGATTTTTGAGCGCGTTCTTCGCTACTGTGCCGACCAAACCCAACTCTGCCGCGCCTGATCCGAACCACTGCCCAAGGGGTTCTCCCCCTTCAAGGTAGTAGTCCTCGCGGGCCAGCGCAAGATAGTAGTTTTCCTGTCCAGCGCCCATGGCGCCTACTGAGAGCATGGCTTACACTCACTTTCAAAAGTCGATTCCCCGGTATTGAGTCCGTGCGCGAGTGCGTTCAGGTTCGAGAGCGCGATATTGCATCCGGGGTAGCTCCAATGCGTGCAGACGCTGTTCAAGATAAGCGACCATATTCAATTTCTTATATGCACTGTCGTCAAGACTTTCCCAATGTGCGTCCTCAAACTCGCCGAACAAATAAATCCATCGCCTCCTGCCATGTGGGCAGGAGAGCAGGCTACGGGATTCTCAGTGAAAGTTAAGGATACTTCAAATTCACTTAACCAGATTCTTCGTCGTCCAAGTCTGCGCGTCGTCTTTGCTGACGCGGCCTGCCCCAACTAGGAGAGCCCTCACGGCTGTCGCGAGGTCCTTACGCAAATCGCCAAGTTCACTCCGCAGGGCGACCACCTCTGCACGTAGCCCTCGGACTTCCATAATAGAATTGGTGCCTTCAGGTTGCATGGCTTCGATATCGCTACGAAGCCGACCTATCTCCTCCTGAAACATTTGGAGTGCATCTCTCAAACGTTTACGTTCGGTGTCTTCTAGAGAGTCCAGCACCACACGTCGGGCATACTCTCCTGAACTCTGTTCATACTTTTGAGCCTCCTCCCGGAGGCGCTGGGACTGCTGCTCATTAAGCCGAAAGTTGATTGGATTGGGGTACGATGCCATCTCTGAACGCCCCTCTTTCCTGTGGGTTCGATCCCGCCCATTGTAAACGGAGTATTTGAGATTGCGGAAAGGGATTTTGTGCACAAATCGGTGCATCAGGTGTGAAGGAAATTTCTGTCCTTGAAAATATTACGCAATCCAACTCAGAATGGTTTCCAGTAGTTCGCGAAGAGATAGACATTTTTCAGTAGTGCTCGATGGCGTAGGAGAGAAGAATACATAGTGCGGTGGTCTGAAAGGTAGAGCGGCTACTGCGCTTCTCTTCATGGTTGTATCTCCTAATCTCAGAATCTGTCCGTCCATGACGATGGTCTGTATTCTGAGATTCCATCTGCAGAATTTATGCTGCCTTGTCTTTCCTAAAAAAGAATGGGGCTGCCTAAAAAACTCCATTTACCCTATTGACTTATACCTAATTATTCCGTATAAGATTGGTATGCGTTGCAAGTTCCACGGTTAGAAGCGAACTTTGAATTTTATATTATTGACGAGGATATATGCCGAACTGGTGTGATTGTGAACTGACGATAACGGGACCCGCGGAAGAGCTCATCCGGTTTCGAGAGGGAGTAAATAGAAATCCGGACAAGCCCTATCTTGAGATTCTCGCGTCCTACTATCCGGTGCCTCAAGCATTAGAGGGTATTTTAACAGGCTACCACCGAGCGGAAGATGGCGCATGGATAGACATCTATAGCAGGGCGCAGCGAGATGGAAAACGCATAGACCTTTCTCTGGAGGAGCGGAAAACGCTGGCGCGTCGCTACGGCGCATCCAGCGCGAATGACTGGCGCTGCGCCTTCTGGGGGTCGAAATGGGGAGACTGCCATACGGAACTGTGCGCGGGATTGGACGACGCAGAAAGCCTGAACTCTCTGGTCTACTTTTTTGACGGCGCGTGGAATTGCCCATGCCCTGGCTTTCGCGAAGTTTCGAAGCAATTCCCTCTCCTGACCTTTTCGATAACCTACCACGAGGAGAGGATGGGGTTCGCCGGTTCCTATGTTTGCCGGAACGGGAAGGAGTTGGAAAACAGCGTCATTGATACGTTCGATAGTAACGAAGAACGTTGAGTATGGGAGCGAAGCAGGACAAGCGAGTACGTGACAAGCGAAGAGGCTACTCTGCCTCTTTGCGCTGTCTCTCTTCTCTTATCAGTCGGCGGACAAGTTCGGAAAGTCCTCCGGGCTGTCGCTTTGCCCACTCTCCGAGTTCCTCTTCGAGGAGGACATTGTACTTTCGGGTGGGCGCGCCAGGCACCGGGCCGGGCTTCTTTCGTGTCTTCGTTTCGCGGGTTTCCATCTGGCTCATGCTAACATATTCCTCCCTCAATACCAAGGAACTATTCTGCATAAGATACCCCATATTCCCTTGACTTACACCTAACTATTCCGTATAAGATAGGCATTGTTTATCTTTATGGTGAAATGATATGAAAGCGAATTATAGAGACCGATTAACCGCAACCCCGAAAGGCGTTAGCGATAACGGATGGAAGGAGAGACACCGCGACGCTGTTCAGTGTCCGAGACCGGGCTATGAACGGGCGCTCGTTGAAATGCTCTCCGGCTGGCTCCGCTATGCAGATGCGGTACAGAGCCGTTGGGAGAGCGGCATCGGTAAGGATGGCGTCTTAGGTTCGGAATGGGTGGCGATTAGCTCCGGCTTGCGCGGTCTCCTCAATGGCGATCTGGGTCGGCTAGACGGCGGAACGATAGATGCGCTTTTGGTGAACGCGCTTCAAGAGGAGGGGTTCGACCCGAATAATATTTCTTAGATTTCTCTTGACTTCTGCCTAACTATTCCGTATAAGATAGGTACAGTTTACTTTTACAGACCAAGGAGAATATGACAAACGAAAATAAAAATCCGTTCCTAGAGGGCGAGGCGATATTCGCCTACAGCCGAAAAGAGGCACTAAAAGATGGGGTTCTGGTTGATGTTACGAACATCGCAAAACAGGCGGGATTCCGGTATCCCGTTGCAGTCACTCGCGCTCTCTGGGAGGACGTCAAGAGGATTCCCTCTAGCCAATGGTCTCAAGATGGCGAGGGGCGACTCTGGGACGTTCTTTGGATGGGCTATATCGCCATTCGCAGAAGCAACGAAGCGTCGGACACTCTGCGCTATCAGATCGTCATGCACGTAGGACAGAGGAAATTCTACACGGTAAAGCTGGTCTGTGGTCCAGGAGACGAGGCGGAACCCGTGATAACCCTCATGCGTCCCGACGAAGATTAGAAACCATCATCGGCGCGGCTCTGGAGTCATGTCTCTGGAGCCTTTAACGGTCTTAGGGGTCGTCTGGAATAGTCGTCTACCTTCCAATTACCTCTTCTTACCCAACGAAAATACGCTATCAGCGAAACTACCGCCGATACTCCGCGTTAGCGGGAGAAACTATGAGCCAGACTAACCAGGGTTCGTCATTTCTCAAAAAGTAGGCTTTTGGATAACGGTCGTACTTGCCGTTTTCCGTGACTTGCGGGCGGACTTGCGCGGTCTATCCGATTTGAACTCAGAAGGTAGCGGGGGCGGCTCGGAAGAAACCACAGGCGCGCCGGTTAGAGTCGGTAGTTCGACGGGCAGGGTTCTAGCGGGGCCAAGCGGAGTCGTGGAAGCCATCTTGGGGGCTTCTGTATATACAATCCTGTCCAGAAGCAGAGGGCGGCGATTGCCCGCTATCACCAGCGCCTTGTCGCTCCCAATTCGCCTCACCTCGTCTGCTGTGAGTAACGGGCGAGCGTGTTCCATTGTCGTATCGCTTGTGGTTGTGGAGACCAACGCAAAACGCTTTTTCTGCCACGTTCGCCTCGGCACGATGGCGGTTCCCTCCCCCAGCGTCCGGCTGAAATAGTCGGCGGTCTCCACATCCAGACCGCCCAACGCTATCTTTGTCGCGCAGTTGGTCAAGATGGTCTGCGCGTTCGGCTTGCCGTACAGCGCCTCCAGTTGCGAAAGGCTCTGTACGCCGTGCCAGAGAGAGAGTCCCCTCCCCCGCGCCAGAGAGATGGTCGTCTCGTAGTGGGGCAATATCCCTATGTTGGCGAACTCGTCCAAATAGAGATGCACTGGAACCGCTTGCGTCGCACTCGCCTTCTCGCCAGCAATCTGCTCCAGCAGCACCGTAAAGAAGAGCGAACTCAAGGGGCGCAGAAGCGCAATGTCCTGCTCTCTCACGCACCAGTAGAAGGCTTCCGGCGAAATACGCAGTCTGCCGAAGTCGGGGGCGGCGAAGTTCGCGGAGGTAAACCGCGCCACTTCGGGGTCTCGCAGGAACTGGAGTTTCGCCGCCAGCACGGGGGTAATGCTTCCCCGCATCCGCTCATGGGTCTGCTCGAAGATAACCGCCTGCTCTCTGGCGACAATGGAGGGCGAAGTCAAGAACATTCCCATCAGTTTCGCGGGTTCCGTCCGCGTCAGCAGGTTGTACGCCGTGAGCGGCGTCGGAACAGGGAGAACGGAGGCGTGGGAAAACAATGCCGCGAGAAAGGCGGCTTCCAGATCGGGCCAGGGCGCCTCCTGTCGTTCCGTCGCTCCCGCTTCCACAATCGCTCGGGCGCAGAGAGACGCCATCCTTGCGTCCCGACAAAGGGGTATCCAGTTAAAGCAACCGCTCTCCTCCGGTTCGTTAGGCGCAAAGCGGGTCGAGGCATGGAAGCCCGACGTGTACCGCCATATTTCGGACTTGGGGTCGGTGACGATGCAGGAGACGCCTTTCGCTAGCGCCATGTTAGGCAGAAAGAATCCAAAGGACTTTCCCGCGCCGCTTCCTCCAACGATAATGCCGTGTTGTCCTGTATAGGGAGGCGGTAGAGCCGTTAGGTCGCTCCCTAGCTTGCCCAGTAACACGCTCGCGAAGGGAAGCGGCTCCCGAACAGGAAACAGCAACTCTGCAACCTCCGTAGGGCGGGCGAAACCCGCGCTACCATGAGAACGAGAAGGAGATTGCCGGGACAACGCCTTCCGAGTCAAGTAAATGGTCGCTACCCCGCAGAGCGAGAGCAAGAGTCGATATTCCATGGCAGGTTCCAGAGTTTGCGCCAGACGCCAGGCTCCAACGCCTGTGCCTACGGCGCTCAACAGGGCGAACAGTCTCCACACTATCTCTCCCTGTCTATCTCTCGTTCGCGGTCAGCCAGGCTCTCAACCTCTTCACATAGTTCGCGAGTCTCCGATACCGCGCGCTCAGAATCTTCAACTGCCCGTTGCACTGCAAGAGCCGCATGCTCAGGTGACGATTGTCTGCCAGAAGTTCCCGGTTCTCCGCTTCCAACCTGCGAATCGCCTCCTGAAGTCTCCGGTTTATCTCTTCCAGCTCCGCTTTCGTCACGCTCATAGTCGGCTCCTAATCGCTTGCGCTCCCGTTCGGTAAACTGCGCCGGACGCCAGTGTTGCGCGGCGCGCTCCAGCTTCTCCCGTATTTTCCCTTCGCGCCTCAAGCGTTTGTAGTGTTCGGTCTCCCACTTCTTGAGCAGATAGGCGCGTTCGTCCTGTCCCATAGCGCGGGCGTAGATTTTGTTCCACATCTCGTCAAGTTGTCGGAAGGCGCGGGCGTTCAGGTTGACCTTCGTTCCATCCGTCTGTCTTGCGGCTATCCAAATATGCGCGTGGAGGTGATTCGTGTTGCGGTGCAGGAACGTCGCGCCGCGCGCGTTGGGGAACGCCATCTCTAGCCACGAGGCGACCAGCGCTCCCGCATCCGGGCTCGACAGGTTTCGCTCGAAACTGAGCGTCACGCAGTAGTGCGTGCGCGGTTCGCCCCGCGATCTATGGGCGATGACTTCCGTCTGCTCCGCCATCCGCGCATAGTGACAGAGTGTCTGCACCATCTCGCGATAGTCCTTCCGCTCCTGAATGACATTCGGAAGGTCTTTCAGGAAAACGCCTTCCAGCCTGTCTCGCACCGCGTCGATTCGAGAGATGTAGCGCAGATGCCGACAGGAGTTGCCGGAGCGTCCGACGACAAACTTGCAAAAGGCCCCTCCCCTATCCATGCAACCTCCTCTCCAACTGTTCGGTCAACGTAGCCAACAGTCGAATCGCCTCATTGACCCTGTGGCAGACCTCCGCCTTGCCCTGCGTCGCCTCCGCGAACAGAGAGAGCCTCAGCAGCCCTTGCAGTTCGCTCTGCGCCTCTCGAAACAGCGAGAGCAGAAGCCGTAAACGCGCCCTCTCCTCCGGTACGAAAGTCGGCCCCTTTATGGCGAGTTCGACTAGGTAGCGGGAGATCGAGCGATTGAGTGCGTAGGCGCTCTTGCCAATGACGCTCCGCTCCTCGGCGGTCATGCGAATAGGAATGCGATACGAGAAATGGCGAGCGAGAACGCTCCCCTCTGAACTGTCTTCGGTCACAACGGAACCCTCCTGAAAAACATTACTACTTGACGAACCCCTCATGGATCCGGCTTTTCAATTTTTAGCGTTCCGTTGGCTGGACGTACAGAGTTTCCGTCCCTATCTTCCTTAAATGATGTCACGATCCGTATCCTGCCGAACGCCGCAACGCAATCCTGACGCCGAAATCGTGTCGCCGTCCCAAGACAACATCACTTCCCTCCCGCCCCTCCTCCAACGCTTGACATCACTTTCCCGATTTGCGTTCCCCTCTCCGCTCTCTCCTGCTAAAACCCCGCTTGTTAGACAAACGCCGCCCCTGAAAGGGCGCGCTTCATTATGGGTAGAAGAGAGTTTTTAGAAAGGAGAGTGAACGTATGCTCATAACGACATACAACGGCGTGTTGGTGAACGCCAATCATGTCGCTTTTGTCGCGCTCAAGAAGTGCGGGGAAGAGAGACCGCAGATACTGGCGTCCGGCGAAGAGCCGCGCCATAAGGTGATTCTGTTTCTCGCAGGAGGCGACCCCATTGTGGCCGCCGATAGGTTGACACGCGCCGACGCGGAGTTTCTCCGCAAGGAGATAGCGCAAAACTGGGCGGAGGGAAGCGCGCTACTGGATGTAGCGACCTCTCTCCGCGAGCGAGACGCGGAAGAGACCCCGCAAGCCACCCCCTGAAAGGAGGGAGAGAGATGCCAAAACAACTGAGATACACCTCGTTTAAGCCGGGAGAGTTGGAACAGAGACTGCGCGAGTTCGCTCCGCAGTCCGCTGGAACGATTCCCCTGACAAACGGACGCGGAAACGGCTCCCTGTGCAAATCGCACACGTTCGCCGTCGCGTTCCCGGATGGAAAGTCCGGAAACTGCTGTTACGAACGCAAGGGGCCGAGTTGGCATGAGTTCCGCTACAGCTACGCGGACGGCGCGCAGATGCCGAAACAGGTCTGCTCAGAGCGGATGGGAAGCGATTTCCACGCCGTGGAGCGGAAGGGCGCGGAGTTGGCGAAGGCGTGCTATCTGGAGGCGATACGAGCGGAACGGGAGAACTACTTCCGTCGCGCCTCGGAGCCCTCGGATGGCAGTCGCAAGAGGCGCCCGGAACGCTACGGCATGAAGGCGCAGAGAGCGAAGGAGAGTGCGGGTCTGTACGCCCTCTGCCGGATGTGGAATGGAGTTCTCACTCCCGTAGGAACGCTCTACGAGGAGATTGAGAGAGCCAATCAGGCATGGCGAGAGACGGGCGATATGCGACTTGTCGTCGCGTGTTGCAACCGCCTGGACCGATGCTGGGAGGTTCCAAAGTACAACACGCTCTATGCGGAGTTCGCCCCCTGTGCAGAGCGGGAGAAAGAGGAGACTCAGTCATGAGACTCGGCGAACGCGCGACGGTTCAAGAACGAAACGCCTTCGAGGAGTGGATGCAGAAGGTGGTTTTTGAGATGGAGACCGGTTACGGACTTCATCCCGAAGACCTGCCCGACTGCGGCTATGCGGACTGGCACGCCGCTGGCTTGGAACCCCAGGAGGCGGCGAGAGAAGCCGTCGATATCTGCATGAGTTTGGACTAGAAAGGAGGTCGTAGGGATGCTACGCATTATACGCCCGGATGGACGGGAACTCTGCATTCAGAGCCTGACGGACCAGATCTACTCCATGGAGGACGACGAGGGCTATCAGTGGCATTGGAGCGTTTCGGAGGCGTTGAAATACACGCGAGGAAGGGAGGTCTACATCGTCTCTCTTTCCGAAATGGGTATCACGACGGAACGGATTCGTCAGCAGTACGACGGTATGAACGAAGCCTACGCCATGACGAAAGACCTGCTCCAGCCGCTGATATTCCTGCCCTTTCGAGGCAAGGATCAGCTGGTGGACGGGTGGCACAGGATGTTCAAGGCTTCGGTCTTGGAGGTGGACGAGCTGTTCGCCTGCTTCCTGACAGAAAAGGAGGCGGACGCCTGCCTTGTCTGCAAACTCCCGCCGGGGAGCGGAGTGGACTGGGGACAGCCCAAACACGGCTGATTCCCAACCTGCTTCCCCTCCCCTCCCCCACGTTCGCTTTTCTCAAACACACGACAACACATAACCAGACGCTCGATGATGGGTTCATCGAGTTAGGAAAGGAGGCTTCCCTTATGGGAGAGCCGCGTCTTTCGCCGTCTCAACGGGCTTACCTCTTCAACCGCGAGCAGTTCCTACAGGGACTTAAAGAGCGGTCGGAGAGCCTGTTCACGGACGGCTACCGGGTCTCGGAGACCCGATGTCCCTACAAGTTCGTCATCTACTGCCCCTGCAAGGAGGGCGAGAAGACCTACTTTGTGGACGCAATCGCTGAAACCTGCACCTGCCCGTTCTACGCGAGGCAGGCGCGAGGAGAGCGCATTGCAGAGGAGGGAATCATCCTCTCCTGCAAGCATCTGCTCGGACTGAAACAGTTGGTTCTCCACACCCGCCAATCCCACTTCAAGGAGGGGAGTACCGGGTGCGGTTACCGACTGTGGGTTCACTGGATAGCGACCTTAGCGGAGAGAACCCGCCGACGCATTGCAAACAACAACCCTAGGGGACGCGAGTCGGAGTTACATCCGGTCGCGTCCTCTTCGTCTCACGGAAAGGAGACAGACCATGAAAATGTGCGAAGTGCAGGAACGCATTGAGACGGATGACAACGGGAAATGGGACCAACTCATTGAGCGGGACGAGATGCGACTACAGGAGGGACGGCTGCGCTTTCCCAGACTGTACCGCGCCGATGTTCCGCAGGGGCTGTCCCTGACCCGTTGGGCGGAGACGCAGTTGTGTCACCGCCTGAGCATCCCCGCCGCCTACCACCGTCGTTGCCCGCTCCGTTTGCAAGATGAGCAGGTCAACCACTGGCTCCACAGGGAGCTGGATACGGAAAACGAAAGCCCCTCAAAACCGGAGAGATGGCTTCTCCGCGCCAAAGGGGAGGCTTTACGGGGCATTCTCTCGGAGCGATACTCCAAGATGAACAATGCGGAGGTGTTCCAGAGTCTGGAGCCGCTTGTGAATTCTCAGTACGAGGTGACATGGCTCGCCATAACGGAGGAGTCCTGGCATCTGCGGCTTGTGGATCCCAAGTTGTCGCGGGACGTGTTGCCGGGAGACCGCGTCATAGCGGGTCTGCACATCGCCAACAGCGAGGTGGGGAAACGCTCCGTTACGGTGGATGCGCTGGTCTATCGCCTTGTTTGCGAGAATGGGCTGGTGCGCCTCGTAAAAGGCAGGAGCCTTCTCCACCAGAGACACGTCGGCATTACGTCGGCGCGTCTTGAGTTGGGGATAGGCAAAGCGATAAAGGAGGCGATAATTCAGGGAACGGGCTTCATGGAGCGGATGACCTGGGCGACTACCGAGCCGTTGAAAGACGTGGAGGAAGCGATCTCGCTGGTGGGAGAGACATGGGGACTGAGCGACCTTTTGCAGAGGCAGGTGAAAACTTCGCTACTGCGGGAGAGAAGCGGTCAACAAGAGACGCTGTACGGACTGGTGAACGCCTTCACGAACGTGGCTCAAACGCTACCGCCAGACGACCGCTATTCGCTAGAAGCGTTGGCGGGACATCTGCTGGAACGCGGATTGCCGAAATCGGAATCGGCGGGCGATAGAGCGCGTTCTCGGACGCGAACTCCCGCCACCCTCTTCGATGAGGATAACATCCTCGTGTGACACGCAGGGAGGGGAGCGAGATAAGGAGCCAGGGCGTTGCGTCCCTCCTGTCCCCTCCCCTCTTTTGAAAGGAGAGAAGATGCAAATGCAAGCGAGCGACGAGGCGGAGGTTCGTATCCAGATAACGGAGGCGGGAGCGGAGAACCTGCTCTTTCGCGCTCTGTTGAAACGAACGCTACCCCTGCTTCGCAATCCAAACGGAACCTCCGAAAGCGAACGCAGAGCGCTCTTGCAGAGTGTGCGCGTCGCGCTGGAGGAGGCTTATGAGGAGGAGGACGAGGCAGACTGCTCCGGAGAGCCGTGGCCATGAGAATAATGCGCTACGGGCGATTCTGGGCGGTCTACGATGGAGAAAACGAGTTGGTCTGTCTCTGTGTCTACAAGAAAGGAGCGAAAGAGGTTCTGAGTCGGCTCACAAGCCATGCGGAACCTCAAAACTCCTCCCTTTCGTAAGTAAAACTCTCTTCACCCTTCTGAAAGTGACTTTCCTTCCTGCGTGGCGTCGTTTGTCCGACACAGGTTATTGTAGAGGTTATTCGAGGAAGGTTCTGGAAGGTTTATCGGCGACGAAGGAGGTTCTTACAGGAAGGATTTGACGAAGGTCTGCGGCTTTTTGCTGGTTTGTGCCCCATAAACAAACCCAGCCCCCTACCATAAATTGGGGATGCCACTCTTGGGATTCGCTTAATGTCCTATTTGCGTAAATAGGACAAATACTCCTATTTACAGCATTTTCATAAATTATCCTATTGTCCTGCTGGTCTGAAGGGATTGGGGTTTATCTTTTCGTCCCATTGCCAGAAATTGGGAATGCCACTCTTGGGGTTCTCTTCAATGAATTTTATCAGTCGCGTAATTCGTTGATCTGCTTGGTAGTAGCCTTCAATGATGTGTGCCGACATCGCCGATTTATCAGATCTAGCCTTATGGAACCGGTAGGTGCTGTCTTCTTGCTCCTTAAAGAGCTGAAATGCTTCTGGAAGCGACGTTTCAAGCCTACCCCCTAACAATTCCCCTATGAAGGTCATATACGAAGCTGTATGGGCTTTCTGGTGGCTTTGACGCGCCTTTTTAAGAACGAGTGCATCCCTCTCTCTGTGTTTGGTCTCGTAAGGTTCGCGTGCCTGACTTATAAGTTTTTTAACTCCGCCAAAGTCATTCGGGAAACCATTGGCTTCCTTGCCATGCCTAGCAGAGAATTCGATGAGGTGGGCGGCCCAGTCCTCGCTTTCTGCAAGATAACTACTTGCCTCTAATATCTCGCGCTCGGTCGGAGGTTGCTCGACCCCGTAGCGCAACTTATAAAAGCGACGCACTAAATCTTTTGCTACGAGATCGGCTGAGGCTGTTGGATGGATAAGCGGTAGCTCAGGCGTGACGGGGCCCAGCACTATGGGAGTCTTGGGTTTGGGGCTTCGCCTCACACGCTCTCGGTGAGTGTAAGAGATTTTGAAATCAAAGACAAGTTGTTGCCTTTTTGCGGTCTCCCCCGGCACATAGAACATATTCCAATCGGGTTGCCCCTCCTCGTCAATAGTCGCTTCATACTCAACTTTCTCGATGTATTCAGCAACAATATGTGGCTTATGAATTTTCCACATCTGCTTTTTCACTTCATCGAACGTGAAATTTCGGGTCATGGTGCTAAAAAGACAGAATTCCGAATATGGCAATTTGGCGCGTTGACCGAACTTAATGGCTGGTAGCATCTCGTAGGAAACAATCTCGTAGAAGCGCTGAGCTGCTGGCGATAAGTCACGAAGATAGTCATAATCAAGTGGACGAGTTTTCGCTTTGTCGAGTAAGACGCGATAGTCCTCATGGAAAACTATGTAGACTGCATCCGCCTTTCCCCCGCCAGGCAGTTTTTCTCCAACAAATCGAACTCCATAGCGCGTATCCCCGAACTCAAATGTCTGTTGGGTCTGGTCTTTTGCTTCGTAGCGCAGTCCTTTTATTGTGAGATACGCGCTCGCATTCTGGTGAAGAGCTTTCTTGACTGCGTTTGTATTTGTTCCCAAGTTTAACTCTTCAGCGATCTCGCGAAGACTCCCAAGTTTTAAAAATTGGGGAACAGGTTGCCTTCCTTTAGTGGCTTCATCTATCCGGCGATTGATAACGTGGGTGTCTAGTTTGTAGGCCAGCCGACCCGGTTGACCGTATTTGTTGTTGTAGGCGACTTCCCATGAAAAAGTGATAGTCCCTCGTTCATCTTTTTTGGTGATCGCGATGTGAATGTTATCGCTGGTAGACAGATTGTGAAATGGGTAGCGAAGTGCAGTCTCACTACGAATAATATCCAGTGAGTTCGTTTCTGACCGATTTAATGCAGAGTATACACGCACCCAAGTTCTGAGTCGAGTGTATGTAGATATATGTAGAGAACTGTAGATGGAATCCCCAACCCGCAAAAAAGCCTGTGTTTGAGATAGGATAGCACACTTTTTTTAGAAATCGCGTCTCCCGAAATTATGCGTTGCGTCTCCCGAAATTATGCGTTGCGTCTCCCGAAATTATGCGTTGCGTCTCCCGAAATTATGCACGTCTCCCGAAATTATGCGGCACACTTTCTCAGTATATCTCCCTATGCTCCTGTTGCTTGAAATGGAATAAATAGGAGCATAGGGAGATATACTTCTATTACTCCTCACTTCGTATTTTGACAGGTCTGCCGGGAGAGAGCTTCCCATCTTCAATAGCAGGAAAAGGATTGCCTCGTTTTGCTTCAAGCGCCTCAACTTCTGCCTTTAGTGCTTTCTCTACGAGGCTTGAAAGGGTCAATCCAGGGGTGTAGTAAACAGCAGTTCTTGCCTGTTCTATCACATCATCGCGGAGGTTTACAGTGAAACGTTGTCGCGATACTTTCTTTGTTTCGATGTTGGATACAGATCGAAGTGTGGAATTGCTTTTTGAAGTGTCTTCAAAAAGCCCGCCGTTGTTATGAACTGGCATCAGCGGACCCGCTGCATCCCGCATTTTGGAAAGTTTGTCAGCCATTACTCACCATCCTTTTAGAAAATCGTTGGAACATTCCCTCGCTTTGCAGGCGCTCGACCATCTCATCTGTCAAACACTCATAGTCGTGAGTTCCTCTACCCTGCGGGTCTTGTTCGTACTGGAAAATACTTTGCCTTTCGATAGGTGTGGATTTGAACTTTGTATTGATCCTTATTTGTGTTTGGAAAACCTTATTTTGCATCTGTTCGCGAATAAGTGTTTCAACCTGACTGGTAATGCTCTCCCGTTTGTCGTACATCGTAAGTACAACTCCTAGTAGGCTCAGATCTGGATTTAGCTTTTTGCGTACCTTCTCAACATTTTCGTTGAGAAGTTTAATGCCGACCATGGGAAGGTATTCGCAAGAGACGGGGATCAAATAATGTGTTGACGAAACTAGGCTGTTGACGGTGGCAAGGCTGATATATGGCGGGTTGTCGATTAAAATGGCATCGAAATCAGAAAGGTTCTCGGTTTGCTTCAAACAATGTCTGAGAATCTGTTCACGACCCATCGTTCCGGCGAGGCTAATATCCAGACCTATCAGGGTTTCTCCAGCCGGGGCGAGGAAGAGGTTTTGTATTGGGGTGGGGCATATGATGTGTTCCAATCCCGTTTCGTTGGTCATCACTTCAGCGATGCTTGACTGTCCTGGCGGAATATCTCCAATGAGAGAATGGGTCAGGTTTGCCTGTAGATCCACGTCTATCAGTAGAATACGAGCGCCTCGCATCGCAAGGGAAGCGCCGATGTTCACTGTGGAGGTAGTTTTACCAACGCCACCCTTT
>JAPLCR010000029.1 GCA_026392135.1 Armatimonadota bacterium | reverse complement strand
GGACTCGTTGGCGAGGTCAAGTTCTACACGCTCCACACGCCAGGGAGCCTCAAGACCTAGAATTTGGCGGTATAGTTCCGTATCTTGCATCATCCCAAAGTATGGCATATTTCATGGGGAACCCACTAACTTCCCCATAGCCCCTCCTTTATTGCCATAACGTCCATGGACTTTACGCCTGCGGTTATCTTTTTGGCGCAATTTTTACATACTATTTCCGCCTTGGCGAGTTTGGCGAACTGGTTCCTATAAAAACTCCAGTCATCAAGTTTTGAGGCTTGCCAATCATTAGGAAAGTCGAACTTCAAATCACCTTCTTCGATAATAGGCATTATCTCTCTCCTGCTTTTAGATAGCGGTCGGACTGCATCAACTCCTCGTCCAGAGCGTCAATGCCCCCGATGTCGTCTACTGAATCTCCTTGCTCGACCCTCACGCCGGTTTCGCCACGGTGCAAGCCGAAGAAACGCGCCTCAACGCCCTTGAAATCTTCGCTTTGGAGTAGAATATCCAGTTCGCGCATTAAAAAGAGGCTGTGAGTTGCTATAAAGACCTGTATGCCGCTCTGACAGAGGCTTAGGATAGTGTGGGCGACTGTCTTCACGATTTTGGGGTTAAGGTTCGCCTCCGGCTCGTCCCAAAAAAGAAATCCTTTGTCCGTCAACGAGCCAGTAGCGATTAACCGCGCAATCATAGCGAGTTTGCGAAGCCCCTCAGCGACGAGGTGCATCTCCATATTGACCCCCTCGACAACGAGGTAGAACCGACCCGAAGAGTCTAAGAGGACAGAACCGCCCATCGCCTCCTCAAGAGGTTTGAGCAAATCCTTGATTGTTTTTTCTCGCTGTCCTCGTGCGAGCGGAGCGCCTAATAAAACGCAGGTATCCCGCCACGTCTCATCAAAAGAGAGGTGGGTCGTTTCGTAAAGGGAGACGAATCCTGGGTAAATAGTTAAGAGTTCGCGAGTAGGGAGGTAGACTGGTATTTTTTCAAGCCAGGCGGAGGGAATCTTGTCAACTGTCACTTCGGATTTGCTGGCAGTATGGAGCGAGAACGTTAAGTCTTGACCATCAGCCGATAAACCATAACTTACTTCGCAACGCTGACGCCCTTGACGCTGACGATTGACCAAACGCCCTAACTCGTCGGGCTTGAATACCGCATTGAATTTTCGGGCGAGGGAGGTCTGAAAATACGATTTTGTGGGGTTTGGCGAACTAGATTCTTTGGAGCCTTTCGCCTCGACATTTAGGCAACAGTAGGCGGCTTTAAGAATATGGGTTTTTCCCGCGCCATTCTCTCCCACAATGACATTCAAGCCCGAAGCGAATTTGAACTCTGCATCTACGAAGGCAGTGAAGTTTATTAGTGTAAGTGAGTGTAGCATGAGAAAACTCCTTTGCTGTTTTTGCGGAAATAGTCTAGGTTTCTCAAATAGCAAAACAAGGGTTTAGGAATTAAGCGGCTACAACTGCGACCTCGGCGACAGCTACGGCATAGACACTCACGCGGCGGCGGTCTCCATTGCCTTCAAAGGTGACTACGCCGTCAATTAGGGCAAAAAGAGTATAGTCTCTGCCCATCCCTACGTTTTTACCGGGGTGGAGTTTGGTTCCACACTGGCGTACGAGGATATTTCCAGCGCGAACGACCTCGCCTCCGTACTCTTTCACTCCACGACGTTGCGGGTTGCTGTCGCGTCCGTTGCGCGAACTTCCAACCCCTTTTTTGTGTGCCATTGATCTCTTCCTTTCGTAGCGGTGGTTCGCTTAGGCGACGATGCTCTCAATTTGGAGCGTGGTAAGGCTCTGGCGATGTCCATAACGACGATGGACATTCTTCTTGGGCTTGAAGGTGTAGCCGTTGATCTTCACGCCGCGCTTATGCGCGACGAGCTTTGCAATCACCTTTGCACCTTCGATATTCGGCTTACCAACCGTCATCGTTTCGCCATCAGAAATAAGAAGTACGTCGGTCAGCTCTAGCGTAGAGTCCGCCTCGCCTTCCAACTTCTCAACATCCAGGATGTCGCCCTCTTTGATGGTGTACTGCTTTCCACCCGTCTTTACAATCGCGTACATAGTTATTGAGTCTCCCAAATCCGTCGCGCCCTTCTTGAACGCTTAGGGCAATAGTGCCATCTTACAAGATACCTACTCGAAAGTAGGCACAAAAAAAATGGGGGCTTGTATAAGCCAGTATGGTAATATACTCCTGAAATACCCCTTTTGTCAAGGAAAATGTTGCAAGAACAGGAGTATATTACCGTACTGGCACGCCTTCAATGAGACTACCTAGTAGGGAGAGTGAAAGGGCTACACCAAAGGAACAGGGCGCGACAAGTCATTCCCCGAAAATCGCTCCGCCTCCGGATCCCAAGCTACACTGAGCCGCTCCTCCCACTGACTTAGAAATATCTGTTTGCACCACGCTTTGCTCACCTTCCAATGGCGATAGGTCTCTCCCCCGACACCATCCTGAAAGCGGCGTTTGGTATGTATGGGCATATCCACTCCGATAACGGTGCGAATACCCGAACTGACCACATCACCCTTGAGCGCGGCTAATCGCTCTGCACTTCCGTTCAGCATAACATCGAACGGAATGGTCAGAGAGGCAGCGATAACAGAGCGAATGGAGTAGGGCGAAAACGCCTGAAAACCGTACTTCATGGCAGGGGCAAATGTTCGTACATACGAGCGCGAAAGTCCGCCCGAATACGTGAGGCTGTGCTTCATGGCGTGAACGCCCCAGCCCTCTTGATAGAGAAGCGGATTACGCAAAACACTAGAGATAGTAAGGTCGGAATCCTCCAAAGGGTACGACTTCAGATTCTCGTCGCCGCCGTCGCCGTCAAGCAGGTACTTGAGGTTGGGATACGCCGAGCGAATCGATTTGAGAAGGCATAGTGCCGCTGCCGCACACTCTACATCAAGAGGATGATAGTCCTCAATCGTGGCAATCGCATCTTCTAGGTTGTACTCCTCAGCCGGAACCTGAATTCGCTCCCAAAGGTGCAGTAGCCCCAACTCTCGCATGGTCTGCTCCGCCTGGGTTGCATCCTTCCCACCACCGAGGTCAAGAGTGAAAGCGCGTACTCTGTCGGTAGAACTTCCCAGCTCTTGAAGCGCGTGTAGTGCCATGAGCAGAATGGAGGTACTGTCAATCCCCCCTGAAAAAGCAATCGCGATAGGCTCCTCTGGGGGTACCTCCGCAATCCAACGTTTCACCGCTTCATAGACGGTCTGGATGTACTCCGCTCCTCGCTCCTCAATATCTGCAGAACCCTGACCTATTACAGGGTCGAAAAAGCGGTGATAGCGCGGAGAGGGATCGGGGCAACCTATCTGGTCGATCTCGATAAGGTGGTGTGCAGGAACCATGCGCGTATAAGAGGGATCGAACTGCCAGGCTATCTTATTCTCTTGGCACCACTGGTAGAGCCGCTCCATTCTATCGGCAACAATGAGATAGGGACCATGAAACATTTTCGCCACGAAATAGCGCAAAGGTATCCCCACTGTTCGTGCAAGCCGAACCGTCTGCCCATCCCGTGCTACAACAGCAAAATGCCCATCCGTAGCGCGAAGTCTCTCAATATCACCGTCATGTGTTGCGGAGATAATCTCCTCCAAAGTGCCGCCTGTCAGCCCCTCTGATTGTGGGCTATTCAAGGTCATCAACCTCTCCACTCCTGCTAACATAGTTCTCGTTCTCCCTCTTGGAAAATGTGGTCGCCGTATCCAAAACGTTGGTAAGGGACTTACTCTGGAATAAGTCTTCCAGTTGAAAACCAGAAGCCCTCACCCCCGTCCCCTCTCCCAATTCTGGGCGAGGAGTGACTAGGGCGGAAGACGACTCCGTTGGGCGATAGTCTCCCT
>JAPLCR010000197.1 GCA_026392135.1 Armatimonadota bacterium | reverse complement strand
TTAGTTTACCCCTCAAAAGGGTATTGTAGTTAGTAGTATTGGCAGGGTTTGAACTCGGAATGTGCTTATTTCCGTATTCCTGATTGAGAAACAGAGAGAAGGGCTACGCTCAATGACAATGCAACCGCTCGAACTATTGCGCTCAAAAGAAAAGGTACAGGAGGCACTTAACCGATGGAGCCAGGAGGGCTTCTTTCGATTGAAAGGCTTTGGAGACCGTATCCGAATCGAGAAGATTGTCTCCTGCTCTGCCTACACTATCATGCTAAAGACTCAATACGAAGAGCGAATCGTCACACGCGGCATAGAGCCTTACTACGGCGGTGAAGTGGACGATACTGGTATATCGCCCGACCCTTATAGTATTGTGATAGCCCCTCCTGCCAATTTTGAGAAGCGTGATGAGGAGATACGAATCCCGCATACCGAGAGTGTAGAAACCTGTTCGGAGTGTAGCGGTAGCGGGCATACACGGTGTAACTTCTGCTTTGGCTCAGGGCAAACGACCTGCTCTTGGTGCGGGGGTAGCGGCTCTCGTAGTCAGTCTCGAACTGTTACAACGACAAACTCGGACGGAACAACATCGTCCAGTACAGAGTGGTATCAAGAATCTTGCTCCTGTTTCGGGGGTAAGGTGAGCTGTAGCTCCTGTATGGGTAGCGGTCAGCATACCTGTTCTCGCTGTCAAGGGCAGGGGCGCATACGCTCTTTTGACCTTCTTACAGTGCTATTTCGCTTCATCAAACTAGAGGATGTATTGGATGCTACGGATATCCCCGATGCCCTGCTAGGCAAAGTCTCCGGCGAGGTTCTGATTGATGAGCGCGAGGAGCGACTATCAAAGTCTGTACGGGTTAGCGATGAGGTGGATGTTCGGGCGAATACGCTACTTTCAAAATCGCAGAATATCCCCAATACGCGCACTGTCCTCCATTTTCAGCGGCTACATATTGAGCAGGTAGGGATTTATGAGGCGACGTACTGCTACAAGGAGTACCCGCAACAGAGACTGTGGGTCTATGGCGCAGAGGGGAAGGTATATGCGCCCAACGCCCCGAAATCTTGGGGGCGTATTCTACTTGTCGCGCTAGGAGTTTCGGCTCTGTTGGGGGTTATCGGGTATCTGGTGTTTCAATCGCAACGTTATTAGCACTCCATGAGGGTGTAACCCTATTCCTCGCAGCTACGTCTAATGTGAAAATGCTACAGGGAGACTATCATCGTGCTACATCTACGCCAGTTTCGCCTTCTTATTGCCTGTACCGCTACTGTACTACTAAACTCAGCCGCTACCAATAGCATGAGTCAACAAACCGCTAAACGGGTTCAACCTGCGGTTCCTGCACGCTCTCTGGCGCAGTATGTGGAAGATTACGACAAGTTCGCGCAGGAACGCTTTCAGATGGACGATACGAAGGTTTTTGGAACAATTCGGATGGTTGTCATACCTCCCAAGCTCGATAACTTGAGCCGTAAGTACGATACTCCTATGATACTGATGGATTCTGTTATCGGATTTTATCACACCCAGCCTAAACCAAATGGGAGCCCCTCCATAACGACGAAGCGGGGCATCTCTACCACACACATCTTTTTTGAACACGCCCTCAAGCAAACGCCATTTCATCCCTCACTTGAGTATTTGGACAACGGCGCAGGCATGATTCCAAGCCCTATCTCGCTCACGCCTCCCAAAGATTTCGCAAAGTGGAAACGGGAGAACGACAAAGCAGTTTCGGACGCTTGCGCGAAAGCGTTGGCGCAGTGCAAAGCGGGCAAATCGGTCAATGTAAACATCGCGAAACATCAAATACTTTTCCGCCCTGTGATGGCAAAAAGCAAAACGTGTATTAGTTGCCACACCACGAACAAGGTAGGCGACACGCTCGGCGTTCTCTTCTATGTGATTCCTGCGAAGTAGTTTCAGATAGACAAAGAGAACACTCTTCTCACCTCAGATTCAAATCGCAACGCCTCAGCGCAGTGCGCGGTTAGCATCGCTAAATTCGCCCCGATACGAGGAGAGACCTTACTGTATTCTGCGGTCTGCTTTCTTGCCCGTCCGTCCTTCTTGACGACAAGTTTCTCTGGTTTACCGATAAACAGACTCTCCACTTCTCGTCTACAATCTATTGGTGTAAACCTCTCCACTTCGCTCGGATAGAGCGCAACAAACACCCACGCCTCAATACACTGTGCAGGGACACATAGGATAATCTGCGGGGGTACGGCTCCTCCCAAGAGCGCAACAAGATAGTCGCGTATCTTACCGCTTGTAGTGCTGGCGGG
>JAPLCR010000292.1 GCA_026392135.1 Armatimonadota bacterium | reverse complement strand
GCGAGCGGCGTGCCGCCTGCTCTGCATTGAGTGCAGACTGCAGGTCACCCGTCTCAGCGTATCGCATAAGGTAAGCGGTAGCGAGTTGCCCGTAGGAGAGAGCCGACTGAGGATCGTTTTTCACGCCTTGCAGTAGCCCCGCTATCTGTTTCTGATGGAGAGTTGGGTCGTAGATGGAGTGTTCTACACGCAGTTCGGGGCGTGGCTTCGTCTGCGAGTTGCTTATGGAGCAACCAATAACGAGAAATGGTGTCAAGAGTAGTAGGATTAGAGAGATTCTCATTTTGGTTAGGGTCTTTTATAGAGAGAGGGTAAGGTTCGCCCTCTCTCTATATGCGGCGTTCCTGATTATCGAGGACTACCCAGATACGGAAAAGTCGCGGTGAAGTGTTTGCCGCTTGCATCCACATTGTCCGACGTGAGGGTCGGGATCTCCTTACCGTCATCTGCCGCCAACCCTAGAGCCGGAACGGTACCGCCAAAGATGACACCCAGAGAGATATCTACAACATCATCGGTAAGGGCACGTCCCCCAAAGCGATTTCCAGTCGCGCCGCCCGTCTCAACACCGAGATACGCGGCAGTGGTGGAGTTATCCTTCAAATCTGCAATAATAACGTCTGGTGAAAGGACTGCCTTCACGACATCGGTTATGGCTTGAGAGCGTCCCGCCGTCCCAATCATAAACGACTGGATGTCGTTTGCCAAAGACCCATTATCGTCGGTTGGAGCGTTTTCATCGTTGGCTTTATGCCGCCCATTCGCCACCGTAGCGAAAACCTCGTTGACAGCAGGACGCGCCAATCGGTCGACTTGTCTGTAGACCTTCTGCTCGTCGCCTCCGCCGCCACAACCTGACAAAATTGTAATACCGAGAACACCCGTCATAGCGCAAAAGCCTGCAAGTATTCGTTTCATCTATGTTATCTCCTTTTTATGTTTCTACTTGCTGGTGGTACACCAGACGTGGATTTTGCCGTCACCCGTGCCGATGAGTTGCGATTTTGGTAACTCTACAACGACGGAGAGGACGTTAAATCCATTGGCAGAGAGAAAGTCCTTTGCGACACCAGGCGCACGCCACGTTCCGGCTTTTGGCACGTTCGGGTCCGGTATTACTGCTCCTGTTAGCGGAGAGGCTCTGTCGGGTAGAATGGTGAAGAACTGCTCTAGGTCAAAAAAGAAGGAGTCTTCCCGCGCTCCCGCAAATACTTTTACATTGGAAGTAGGCGAGAAGGTGTTATTGATGATTCCCGTGGTTGTGAAGGGACTAAGAAGCGTGGACTTCGTTCCCATAATTGCAGGCTTTGCAGGTCCCGCAATGTAGACTTTCTGGCTGGATCCAGTGCCTTGAAAAGTCGCTTGAATGACTAGATCTTCCACATTGTCGCCTGTGTTGTCTATCTTGAACTGATAGAGTACGTTGGGGTCAAATGTTGCACTTCCGCCAGCTCCCGTTGCAATCAGCGGATGAACGTTCATCGCCAGCACAACATTACCAGCACTGGTTGGGCTAGGAAAGACATAGACATCCGTAAGGTCGGATCCGGGCGAAGCCGCAATTTCTGGGGTGTCTGCATGGTCAGAGCCTTTTGCTTTAGCAAGGATGAACATAGGGACGATTGCAAGTGTACTTAACACAAGCAATGTTTTTTTGAGCGTGAATTTCGGTTTCACAGTTCCCTCCAACAGGTGTAAGATTTAAGGGTTTCACACTATTCTGCTCACATGGGTTCGAGCAGAGACAGGGTGAAACAGTTTTTGAAGAACGTATTCGTTCTACACAGTCTATACCGAACCTGAGAGGAGTGTTGTTAGTGAAGTATTCCACACCATTCATGTGATGTATTTCACATGAATGGTGACGTGTGTTCGGGAAATAATGCGTGCCGAAAGAGGTAATACATGAGTACAGACTGGTTTTTTGGAGTTCATATCGACCCTATTTCGCTTCAGGGTAAGGCGATGGTCTTGTGCCTAGCGGTACTGTTGGGGGGGTTAATAGGGTTGGAGAGGCAGATGAGGGGTAATCCTGCAGGTCTTAGAACACACATCATGGTCTCGGTAGGTGCTACAGTGATTACCCTAGCTTCGGTAGAGATAGGGATGGGTGTACGAGGTGGTATGCGCGGCGACCCCGGACACATTGCCGCTCAGATTGTCTCTGGAGTAGGATTTTTAGGTGCGGGCGCAATTATGCGCGATGGTGTGACGGTACGGGGCTTGACAACGGCGGCGAGCATCTGGGCGACTGCGGGAATTGGAATTGCGCTGGGGGCAAGTCCAAGATTAGGAGAGTTAGGTGTACTTGCTACCGTAATTGTATTGCTTACGCTCTCACTACTAGGATACGTGGAGAGGCGCATGAAAATCGGCTCTGAGTACAGTAGTCTGGAGGTGGAGGTCATCGAGGCAAATCGTGGGGTTGCACGGGTACTGGATATGCTTACAGGTTTTGGGTTTGTGATACATGGAGTTGGCATGGATACTGGAAGCAGTGCCACGGAAAAGGGAGAGATGAGAGCCACAAAGCACGTTCACTTTCGCCTCGTACTACCTGCTAAGTTCGACCGCAATGCCTTCAATCATCGAATTATGGAGGAAGAGGGGGTTGTCTCCTTCCATCTAGAATAGTACTTGGCGTAACACCAAGAGAGGTTTAAGCCCTCCTCTCCGAATCACCCCCTTCCTAATTTTCAGGAAGGGGGCGATTGTAGAACAGAGGCAGTCTCCTAATTACCCGTAGGAGGCGTAATGGTAGGCGCATCGGTTCGCACGACTTTGGCGACATAGCGCACCGTCCACGTTCGCTCCTTGTAGGTCAGCATAGCCTCGATGGGATAGTTACCAGCAGCAGTAGTAGAGGGTAACTTGAAGCGGAAGCGGAAGAGTTTACGCCTGTCTTCGCCAATAACCTCTACACCTCGCCGTTTTTTGCCTTCAAGTGTCCAGCCGGAGGGCATAACCACTATCTCAGCTTCGGCTTTTAGATAGCTCGGAACCGCACTCGTAATGTCAAGTACTACATCGTACTTAGTGGTTCCAATGATCGCAACAGGGTCAGGATCGCCAAAGATACGTACCTGAAGCGGCTCTACAACGGTGAATGTACGTGTTGAGTAGACCTGCTTGCCGTTCTCTAAATCAACCGTTACGGCGATGGTATAGGTTCCAGGTGAGAGTTTTTCGGGCAGACGGGTCTTATACTTCAGGTCACGCGCTTTCGTTGGGGGTAGCCCCGGAACGGCAACCTCCCGCACAGAGTTGAGAACGTTCACCGAATTCCCTATCCCCTCCCACTTCACGCTCTTTATAGGAACAGGTTGGTCGGTCTGGTTTAAGAGGCGCAGTGTAGCCGAAAGCTCTTGCCCTGCAGCACACTTGTCGTCGGTGATGCTGAGGGTTGGGTTGATGCCAGGAGCCGATATAATGTGCGATGATACAAGCGTCGCTTCGAGGAGAAGGTGCGGCTCATAGGGCTGAGTAGGCGTAAAAGGAAGCGTGGAGAGCGGGAACAGCTCACCTCGAATACCCATTGTGACTCCATCACGAAGGAGCATACTTCCCATCTCTTTCGGAATTGCCAACTCAATGTACTGAACGTTGTTCACCAGTTTCACCGAGACAAGAATTTTCTTGGGATCGTAGGCAGTATCGTTCCAGACGGGAGTGTCTTTGTTACTGGTTGCATCAAGAAGATGCACTGAGACTTTGGGCGCGGTCGAATTCGGTAGTTGTTCAACAACGATTTCGAGGTTGTCTGCCCCTTTCAACCAGCCATCAGCACCAGCATCTATGTCAAATACAACGTTCGACTGCCCGTCTGCACGCACACCGAGATAGAGATAGTCGTCATCCCAGTTACAGAGTATTGTGCCCTTCACGGCTCCTACCGTAGTGTTGTAGAAGGTATCCCACTTATTGTCGGCAATAACACCGTCAACGCTAATTGTCTTCTTGAGGCGCTTGCTATCTACCATCACTTTTGGGCGTTCGCGGAAGTTAATGGCTATTGGGGGCTGTACGACAGGGCGAACTGGAGCCTTTACCTCTGCGGGCTTGATTTCGTCGTCTATCAGGGGGTCTTTATCCTGCGCCTTCACAGAGCTGACCGTGCCAATCATCAGACCGCCGAAGGCTATAAGAGAGAAGCCTACAGTGCGTAGGCGGCGCGTTAGTGTAGGTTTGGGTTGCGATGAGAGGGGTGAGAAGTAGTGAGTCCATGAAAACACAGGGGGTTTCTCCCTTCCAATTGGATGATAGTTGACTCTGACATATAGAGTCGCACCCTGTCAAGAGAATCGGCACTTTTTTGGGTAAACGAACGAATTGGAAGGGGATTTCTCTACTCTTGGATGGGATGGGATTGGAGTTGTGCAATATAGCGTAGAATAGCCTCTTGCTCGTTAACAGAGGGAGAGAGAAAGGCACAACCGAGCCGCAATGCTAGCCCGCCGCGTACAACGATAGTTTCAGCGGCGCAGACTCGCGCCAGAAGGCGATTGGGAAGGTTCGGAAGGTCAACGCGGAGGCGAAGAGTCGTACCGGGCACGTAGTTGCGTTGCCACTCCGCGAGTAGGTGCGGGGAGTTGGCTTCTCCAATACGCATGGAAACCCCGCCTTCAGAGATATTATCGATGAGCCCAGATCTCTGCGTGTTCGCCCCATCCTGAACCCTTTCAATGGAGGCGGGAAGCGATAGGGTGACGCGCTCATGGTGACGGCGTTGTATTTTTACCACCCAGCGCGGGCGCATTACCGTGACATGAAACTCTTGTAGGTTGGAGGGAATTCGCACTCT
This sequence comes from Armatimonadota bacterium, assembly GCA_026392135.1. GTDB lineage: Bacteria > Armatimonadota > Chthonomonadetes > Chthonomonadales > Chthonomonadaceae > CAIJLM01. The sequence continues at coordinate 7,558 of JAPLCR010000292.1, read as the reverse complement.
ATCCAAAACACGTGTCTCAAAGCGGTAGATGGCAGAGACGCCTTTAACCTCAATGACGACGGAACCTCCCACTGGAAACGTGTCGCAGTAGGTTTTACCGGGTTTTGGGTCGGTCTGTAGTGTAAGTGTCGTGCGCTCTATATTCAGGATATAGGCGGGCATGGAATCTGCAATAGCCTCTTCTCGGCTATCTCGAACGGGAAGCAAAAGGGCATCTTGTTGAGGTCGTAGGGGCGCACACATGATAACAGTATCGCCTCCGAGCCTTGCGGCATACGTAGCAGTAGCCTGGGCTTTGTACTGCTGATAGGCACTATACGTTAGGCAGGAGACCCCGCCACAGATAAGCCCCCACACTAGCGTATCGTTTGAGACCTCAATGTTCATTCCGTCACTGCTACGCTCCTACTCTACTTCAGGTAAACACACCCCCTACCGCTCTCCTTGCAGGTTGGGTTACGGGTTTACAGGGGCGTTATTGGTTGGCAGAGCTGTTTTCGTGGCAATGAGGCGTAGCCCTGCGGCAGTCAGCTCTCTATTCGCATTCACAAGGGTTGTACGAAGCGTCGTCTCGGTCATCGAATCGTTGTCTTGCAAGTAGGCTCGAAAAAGGCTTACTGCTTGCGAGAGAAACGCCGTAGCCTGCTGGTACTTCGCCTGAGTTGGGTCGTGCCCGATTGCAGGCGGCAGTTTGTCCAGATAATCTTCGGCATACTTTGCCCGTTCCTTCATATCGCTTAATGCTCGATTAAGGTCAGCGACCTTTATTTTTCCCTGACGGTACGCTGCAAGCCCATTTTGGAGTTCACTTATCATATCGCGAATGCGCGATTCCATAAGGCGCATAATGGCGATATAGTCTTCTGTATAGCCTTCGGTCTCGGCGGGCGGTGTCTTCGACTTTGCTTTCAGCAGATTATCAACGCTCACATCGTAGTTTTTCGGGTCGGTATCTGCTCTGCTCAGTAGAGCACGTGCGAGCCGACGGTACGGAATAGGGCTTTCAGGTGAGTTCTTAATAGCCGTCTCGTAGACATCAAACGCCTCTTTGAACTGATTGTCTGCGAGGAGTGCGTCTCCCAATGCGATTTGCGCTAAAACGTTCTTTGGGTCGAGGCGTATCGCCTCCCGATAGGATTTCAGCGCATTTGGAACATCCCCTTGATTGAAAAGGATGTTGCCGTAGAGCCGCCGCAAAATTGTGCTTTCTGGTTGAAACGTCATCGCACGCTCAACCTCAGACTTCGCCATTCCCCACTGCCCCCGGTCTTGATAGGCTTGTACCAACTGTTCACGCAGAACAAGTTCATGTGGGTGCTCGTTGAGGGCGCGACGAAGTGAAAGAATCACATTCGCGAGGTCTTTCTCCTGTCGATAGTGGCGTAGTTGCTCCTCCGAATCGGTACGCTGAACGTTCAGAGGAAGGGAGACGGCATCGGTAGCGGTGGCAATGTCACCCGGAATGCGGTTCTGTAAAGGAGGGGTTGGGGTTGGTTTAATCGCCGTGATTTTGTCAGGAGGCGGTTTAACTGCTTTGGTGGGAGTATCGTTTCCAACTGGATTCAAACCGCTCGGTTTTGGTGTTGTCGGCTCTTTTGTCCCCTCTTGTGCCGTTGATTTCACCGGTCGGTGCAGGCTTCTTAGGGTCATTTGGTTCGGCTTTGGAGCTGTTTGCAGCATCTTGTGCCAACCGTAAAGCAGTAAGGCTTGGCATTCGCTCATTCAGTTGGCTAGGTAGTCCAAGGTGTACAATGATGTCGTCTGAAATGAGCGCGTTTAGGTCTTTTTTACCAATCTTTAGCGAAACCTTCTTATCTCCGGCGGCGAACCGTTGGGTTCCAAGTACGTCTCCTGTAGATAGTTCATCCGAGAGGAGGGTTTGCCAAGTCTGTTTCCCCACGCTTCCAAGAAGCAGAACGTTGGCGCGAAGCCCCTTTTTGGTCTCTGTGATAACGACATACAGCACTCGGTTAGCCCCAAAAATGGAGGCAAACTTTTGCAATGTCTCATTAGAGTAAGGTTGGTCGAGGTCTTTCGTAGCGAGAACGCGGTCGGTTATACCGCGTTTGACCTTAGCATCCCCTTCTGAAAAGGTTATCACCTCATATTTGCCAGCCTCCCTGAGCGTCTCGCGCACGTAGTCGCGCACGTAAGGAGTCGGGTCATCTTTGCGAGGTTTCTTGGGGTCAACCTGTGAAGGAATGATAAGTAGAAAACTGTCTGTTGCACGCGATGCAAACAGTAGCCGCTTGTCAGCATGAACACTCTCAATGCTCCCACTTACAAGTACTCCTAGTGCTATCATCAATCCGCAGAGACCTGAGACGATACGATTTAATCGCATTGCTTGATTCCTCGTTTGCAGACGCGAATACCTGACTCCGCAACCTCTTTTTGGGTTCCTGCCTTCATCTGCGCCTCATATTCGGCAATCGCTTGCTCGTAGTGGGTTTTGGCGGTCGCTTTATTCCCCTTTTGCTGATAGCAGTAGGCGAGGTCTTGATGAATCTTTCCGGATTGGGAACCGGGGTTCCTTTGTGCGGATTTAAGGGCACGGATAGCCCCATCAAAGTCGTTACGAAGTATATAGTTACTGGATGCTTCAATGGCTTGGCGCGTCTCACCTGGTAGGGCTTCATTCCCGCTCACCGAGGGGTTCACAGGGGTGGCATTCGCGGAACCCAAGACAGGCTTAGGCTTCATGTCAATTTGAATTTTATAGGGCGGCGGCTCTTTTTCCGCCTCCTTGTCGTCGCCATTCCCAAGATGCACTTTCGTTCCGGGGGTGTAGATCGCCTCAACTCCACCATTACGCGGGTTGAAGGGGGGCAACCCTGTGTTCCCACCGCGTGGAAAACGACCAAAACTGCTACTTGTCCCTCCTTGCGCCACCTGATTTGTTGTCAACATAACCGGTGGGTAGAACGGAGGTGCAGAGATCATCAGTGCGCCATCGGAAGAAGGCTGTGTGGAAGGTGTTGACGTGGGTTGATTTCCGTTGGCAGTGAGAGGCGCAGTACTGGCACCACTCCCCGCGTTCGGGATGTTGGTGTTGTTTGTGTTCTGAGGAAGAGGCTGGCTCTGCACAGGGTTTTGCAGTAGACCACTGGTTGCCAGATGGCTCGTAAGCGCAGTCTCTTTGCCCTGCGTTTTGCGCCACTGCTCATTCATTACCCAACCAACAGCAAGCAGTCCGGCGCACGCAGCAACTACAAGAAGCGGATTCAGGCTACTGCCTTCATTGGGTGCGACTACCGAGGAGCGTGTTACTGTCCTCTTACCAGAACGAATCTCCTCAAGTTTAATTCTATCTGCGATACTGTTTGGGTTCAATAGAAGCACACGCTCATATTCACGGATAGCACGCTCTTTGTCGCCCTGCTGTAGAGCGATTTGCGCGATAAGCGAGTGGGTGGAGGCACTACTGGGTTGGATGCTCAGAGCCTCTTCACAGAGGCGAATAGCTCCGTCAAAGTCGCCTCTACCGCGGTGTTGATACGCGCTCTCTAATAGAGCACGTGACTGCTCGTCTTCGGGCATGGCATGAATATAATCAGATTCATCTATCTTGACGGGTTTGCCAAGAACTTTGCCACACTGCTTACAGAAATTACTATCAGTGGCGTTTTTCGCGCCGCAGGCGGTACAAAACATGGGGGATAACCAGTTCCTTCCTTCACCACACTCCAGAGGGAGGTTATGGAGTAATCACAACGCTTTATACTATAGATGCTATTATAGAGCGTTGTCGCATAAACGTCAAGAAAAAGAGGCGGATGCTACTATTTTCCGACACAAAAATCGTGAAAAATACGGTGGATAATGTCTTCCGTAACCGTTTCACCCGTGATGAGTCCGAGAGCGTCAAGTGCGCCCCGAACATCTATAGCAATGAAATCCCCCGGAAGTTGAAGGTTAGCGGTACATTCTGCCTCTATAAGGCTCGCTTGCGCCTGCCGTAGTGCCTCAAAGTGCCGAGCGTTGGCGACAATAACAGTCTCCTGCCCCTGCCCTACCGCATCGCCAAGAGAGTTTAGTACGGCAGATTCGAGGCTGTCCAACCCTATCCCCGACTTTGCGGAAAGCGCGACACACGTTGCGACCTGCGAGCCTAGTGTGTCTTGCACTTGCGGTAGAGCGGTGCTTAACTCTTCGGGGGTAAGTGTGTCACATTTGTTCAAGACGCAGACGATACGCCCCGCGCCGACGGTATTGAGACGTGTAAGCAGTTGGCTGTCTGCCTCAGTAACCCCCTCCTCCAAGTCTATTACGAAGAGGATAATGTCGGCACTATCGGCAGCAGTGTGGGCGCGTTCGACTCCGATACGCTCTACCACGTCCTCCGTATTGCGAATACCCGCAGTGTCCGCAAGCACTACAGCTATACCCGCAAGGTTAGCGGTCTCTTCTACTATATCACGAGTGGTTCCCGCAATCGGAGTGACGATAGCACGCTCTGTCCGTAGAAGGGCGTTGAGCAGAGACGACTTACCAACATTGGGTCGTCCTATAATAGCGACACGCACCCCTTCTCGGAGAATACGCCCCCTGTCTTCCGTTTGCAGAAGCTGCGCGACACGCCCTTTCGCGTTTAGTATGCGCTTTTGGATGAGGGGATACTCCAGCTCACCCACCTCATCACTAAAATCTATAGTGACCTCTATCGCAGCAAGAGTTCCCACCAATTCGTCTTTGATACTGGAAATAACTGCCGAGAGTGAACCCTCCAGCTGTACACGGGCAAGCCTTCGCGCCGATTCTGTGCGGGCGCGTATCAGGTCGGCGACGGCTTCGGCTTGCGCCAGGTCTATGCGCCCATTGAGGAAGGCGCGTTGCGTGAACTCGCCCGGCTCCGCCAGCCTTGCGCCCGCCTGAAGCGTCGCTTGCAGAAGCCGAGTAGTGGTTGCTCTCCCGCCGTGGCAGGAGAGTTCTATACAGTCTTCACCTGTGTAGGAGTGGGGGGCGCGAAAGCGCGTCAGTAGCCCGTCGTCAATGATTTCAAGGGTGTTCGGGTCGAGGAAGTTTCCATAGCGGACGGTGTAGCCAACGTAGACCCGCGGATTATCGCCACGCAATGGACGGAAAAGGCTCTCCGCTATCAGGCGGGACTTTTCGCCAGACACGCGAATGATGGCGATTCCGCCCTCGCCAGAGGCGGTGGCTACTGCGGAGATGGTTTCGTCTTGAAGTCTCATGGTGGTTCTATTATCCCATATCGCGCTGTTTTGCGCCATAATCTAGGCAGTTCGTAAAAGTGCGATATTCTGGGGATTAACCGCGGAATACGCAAAAAATGCAATCCGCCTCCAAAACCGCTCGGCGAACTTTCTCGTATAGTACATAGCGGCTATTCTCCTTTATACGAACTCCTGGGGGATAGCTTTGGTCAGGGGCTGAAAGCCCCTGCCTGTTAAGCACCCTGTCCTACGGACGGATTTTACAGTCTCTACTGAAAGGCTTACCAAATGCTAGAAAGGTTGTCCGTAAACAGCAAGTTTATAGGCGGAGTTCGTATTAGAAGGAGGGGCGACGCGAGTGGAAGCGTCGCCAGCGCAGATAGTAAAAGGCGCAACTCACAAGGACACTGTCAAAATGAAATCGAAGCGAATTCCGATATTGCCAATTTTTACGGCTATGGTATTCCTCGCAGTTCTCTTTCTGCCGGGATGTTTTGAGTATAGGATTAAGCATACCCCTGAGATGCGTTTGATGTACGCTATTGAGGCTGGCGACATAGAGGAAGTCCGCACGTTACTCAAGCAGGGGGTTAGCCCGAACACCAGGGGTTGCCCGACGCACGAGAAGGGAATCTACTTCTGGTACCAACGCCTCAACTACTCCCCGGAAGGCGGGAGGTACGCCCACTTTGGGGACTGGTATACGACTCTAGGCGTGGCAGGCTCTAATGCGCCCATGGTTCGCCTCCTCATGGAGAGCGGCGCAGATGCCAGCGCGGAACACGATAGGGGTGTGCTTTCCGCCGTGGCAGGAGCCGTCGATACAGGAGATATGGAGGCTCTCCGTGTCTATCTGGGATATAGATTGCCCACTACCACGCTGGTAGCCGCAATGTGCGGGGCGATGGAATCTAACTGGTAGCGCGAAGCTCTTAGCTGCCCGGGGGATGGAAGCAAACCAAAGCCCTTCGATGCGGCGCACTCGAAGCAGGCGCAGGTAATACAACTTCTCCTATCTCGAGGCGTGCCCCTGAATGGCGAGAATGCTATTGGTTGGTTCCCTCTTCTGGCGGCTTTGCAGATGTCTAATTTTGAAATCGCTGACTTCATTGTGAGTAAGGGAGCCAATATAGATTACCAGAGCAGGATAGAGGGTAAAACGGCTCTTATGAACGAGGCTGAACTCGGTTCCGCGGAAGGCGTTAAGTGGCTCTTAAAACGCAAAGCGAAAGTCAATCTGCGTGATAAGGAGGGGCGTACCGCGCTCTACTACGCTCGTAAAGAACTTCCTGATAGCACCCTGAATCCGACCTTCCATTTTCAGGAGGCTTATGACGCTATCAAAAAAGCGGGAGGGGTAGAGTAGGCATATTGCGCCTTTATTGTCTCACTACATCCCGTTTTGCGCCATAATCTACTAGAGAACATTCAAACCGACAAGGTAGCCCCTATTGATAAACCACTACACCACTTCCGTCTTTCGTTACTGCCCGAACTGCGGCTTGCAGAACGGACGCGCCGAAACGGAGAAACTTTTCACCTGTCCCGACTGCGATTTCCGCTTCTACGCGAACCCCGCCTCAGCAGTCGGCGGGATATTGCGAAATTCGGCAGGTGAGATACTCCTAGTACGGCGCGTAAAAGACCCTGCGAAGGGCAAGCTTAACACGCCGGGGGGGTTCGTAGACCCCTACGAGTCGGCTGAGGAGGGGCTTGTTCGAGAAATTTGGGAAGAGGTCGCGATGAAGGTGACAGGATTGACGTTTCTCGCTTCGTTTCCCAATATATACACCTACCGAAGTGTTACCTACCACACAACGGATATGTTCTTTTTTTGCGATATTGCGGAGGCTCCTGAGTTCGTTCCGAATGAGGAGGTAGCAGAAATTCTGTTTGTACCCCCTACTGCTATCGATTTTGACGAACTTGCCTTCGAGTCTACCAAACAGGCTTTCAGAGAGTATTTGCGTATGCTAGGATAGTTGGTGTCTCCAAAGAGCCATCAGGCTGAAGCCCCTACCTGTTTGTTGGCAGAGGGGTGTGGATTATTTTCAAGCAAACGCGAGTTCGGGTAGTGGTCTTTCTCGCGTTGTTGATGTAAACTGATAGTATTATGGTCACAGAAACAGTTCGTTGTGTTCATTGCAGTAGCGAGGATGTCATCAAGAGAACATCACTCCCCGGTAGGGAAGAGTAGCGGGCAGACTAACCAAGTGAAGCGTTGAAACAACACTATCAGGCAGAGGTTAGCAAGATTTGTCCGTAAGACACTCTCCTTCTCCAAATGCGAGAAGATGCACGAGAAATGCTTACAACTTTACTTGCATCATTACAATAGCAACATGGCTCCTAAGATTGACAACAACGCAAAATGAGCCACT